>NZ_CP060695.1:0-212500 GCF_014352875.1 Polaribacter pectinis | reverse complement strand
CTTCGCAATCGGTATTCTGTGTAATATCTATGCATTTCACCGCTACACTACACATTCTATCTACTTCCATATGACTCAAGTCAACCAGTATCAAAGGCAGTTCCATAGTTAAGCTATGGGATTTCACCTCTGACTTAATTGACCGCCTGCGGACCCTTTAAACCCAATGATTCCGGATAACGCTCGGACCCTCCGTATTACCGCGGCTGCTGGCACGGAGTTAGCCGGTCCTTATTCTTACAGTACCGTCAAGCTCGTACACGTACGAGTGTTTCTTCCTGTATAAAAGCAGTTTACAACCCATAGGGCCGTCTTCCTGCACGCGGCATGGCTGGGTCAGAGTTGCCTCCATTGCCCAATATTCCTCACTGCTGCCTCCCGTAGGAGTCTGGTCCGTGTCTCAGTACCAGTGTGGGGGATCTCCCTCTCAGGACCCCTACCTATCGATGTCTTGGTAAGCCGTTACCTTACCAACTAACTAATAGGACGCATAGCCATCTTTTACCGATAAATCTTTAATTACATCTCGATGCCGAGTCGCAATACTATGAGGCATTAATCTTCATTTCTAAAGGCTATTCCTCTGTAAAAGGTAGGTTCTATACGCGTTACGCACCCGTGCGCCGGTCGTCAGCGAGTGCAAGCACTCCTGTTACCCCTCGACTTGCATGTGTTAAGCCTGCCGCTAGCGTTCATCCTGAGCCAGGATCAAACTCTTCATTGTATATTTTAAATATGTTAATGAATAAGTTTCAAAAGAATTTACATTATTTTACTAATGTGGTTATTCTACTCTTTGTTTACGCTGTCAATTTCAATATTTTCAATGAACTTTTAGGGTATCGCACTCTTGCTTTCACAATCGTTTTAAATCCTAATTTGTAGAAATGTTAGACTTGAACTAACTAATAATTATCGTAACTATTATTCCAAAATTTCTCTGATCGTATTTGCTGTTTCTGTTAGCGGGTGCAAATCTAAAACTTATTTTTGAATTGACAAGCAAAAAATAAATAAATTTTTTAATTTTTTTTAACCCCTAAAAAACTGAACTTTATTCCCCGATAAATCGGACGGCAAAGATACAATGTTTTTTATTTACCAACCTAATTAAAATTTGATTTTTTTTAATCTTTTTTTATCACTAAAAACGAAACTAAAAACATCCCTCCTAACCCAGTTAATAAAGCTAAAACAACATCTCAATGAACTAAACTAACATACTCATATTTCCGTTAGCGGGTGCAAATATACAACTCATTTCTAATCTCACAACTATTATTTTAAATTCTTTTTAAATTTATTTTTTGACCGAGATAATTCATTGAAAATATGCTGGTTATAATCGAAAGTTTTTTTAACCTTTTTTAATGCTTTTATCATATAGAACTCATAACCGCAAATTATAACCGAATCTAACACCTTTTAACCCTTAAATGAATTCAAAAAATTAAACTTTGTGGACGGATCTGAATCTGCTTATTGTGACGTTTATCAAAAATAAGCCTAGTAAACATTAATTTAGCTTTAAGAAATCTTAATTATTCTCAGAAATTTAAAAGATAAAACGCAAATTAACTGATCTTTCACCTTAACTATTTACTTATATTAGACCTATCTAAAACTTTGTTTTGTTAAAAAAATATCTTTTGAAATTTAAAAATGTGCATTTTAAATCTCATATTATATATAATGTCTATCAAAAATACACCAGGTTTATCTCTAAAATCTTTAATAATAAATAACTCCTCCTCTAACTAAAAGTCAACAAACAAGAACGTGTTAGGGATTGAAGCATTTGTTTGAGCTCTTTTATTTGTTTTTCGGCAAATAAAAAGCGAATGCGAAAAGCCCGACCACGCATTTTCGCGGGGAACACCCTAAAAAAACACTCCTATATAATAAGTACACATATATATTGTGTGAAAAATTGTTTTCTAATATCTTTGCAGTCTCAAAAAATTATAGATTAAATGATTAAAATTACTTTATCAGACGGAAGTATTAAGGAGTTTGCCGAAAATAGCACTCCAATGGATGTTGCAAAAAGCATTAGTGAAGGTTTCGCGAGAAACGTTATATCTGCAAGTTTTAACGGAACAACCGTTGAAACCACTACTCCATTAACCACAGATGGTTCTTTAGTTTTATATACATTTAATGATGATGGTGGTAAGAAAGCATTCTGGCATTCTTCTGCTCACGTTTTAGCGGAAGCTATTTTAAGCTTTCACCCAAAAGCGAAATTAACTATTGGACCTGCAATTGATAATGGATTTTATTATGATGTAGATTTTGGTGATGCTGTTATTTCTGATAAGGATTTTCCTGCTATTGAAAAGAAGTTTCTAGAGATTGCTCGTGGAAAACATGAGTTTTCTATACGATCTGTTTCTAAAGCGGACGCATTGTCATTATATAAAGAAGAAGATAATGAATATAAAGTTGAGTTGATTGAAAACTTAACGGATGGAGATATTACTTTTTGTGATCACAGCAACTTTACAGATTTATGTAGAGGAGGACACATTCCTAATACAGGAATTATAAAAGCGATTAAGATAATGAGTGTCGCTGGTGCTTATTGGCGTGGTGACGAAAAGAATAATCAGTTGACGCGTGTATACGGAATTAGTTTTCCCAAGCAAAAAATGCTAACTGAATATTTAGAGTTATTAGAGGAAGCTAAAAAAAGAGATCATAGAAAATTAGGAAAGGAATTAGAATTGTTTACTTTTTCTCAAAAAGTAGGTGCTGGTTTGCCTTTATGGTTACCTAAAGGCGCTGCTTTACGATCTCGTTTAGAAGATTTCTTAAAAGCTGCACAGAAAAAAGCAGGTTACGAAATGGTAATGACACCTCATATTGGTCAGAAAGAATTATATGTTACTTCTGGACATTATGAAAAATACGGTGAAGACAGTTTCCAGGCAATTAAAACTCCGAAAATGGATGAAGAGTTTTTATTGAAGCCAATGAATTGTCCACACCATTGTGAAGTGTACAATTTTAAACCTTATTCTTATAAAGATTTACCAAAACGTTTCGCAGAATTTGGAACAGTTTATAGATATGAACAGAGTGGAGAATTACACGGTTTAACTCGAGTAAGAGGTTTTACACAAGATGATGCGCATATTTTCTGTACACCAGAACAATTAGATCAAGAATTTAAAGATGTTATTGATTTAGTACTATATGTATTTGGTTCTTTAGGTTTTGAAGATTTTACTGCTCAAGTTTCTATTAGAGATAAAAGTAATCCTGATAAATATATAGGAGATACAGAAACTTGGGAAGTTGCAGAACAAGCAATCATTAATGCAGCAACTGACAAAGGTTTAAATTTTGTGATTGAAGAAGGTGAAGCAGCATTTTACGGGCCAAAATTAGACTTTATGGTGAAAGACGCTTTAGGCAGAAGTTGGCAACTTGGAACGATTCAAGTTGACTATAATTTGCCAAAACGTTTTGATTTAACATATACTGGTTCAGATAATCAATCTCACAGACCAGTTATGATTCATAGAGCGCCTTTTGGTTCTATGGAGCGTTTTATTGCGGTATTGCTGGAACATACAGGTGGAAATTTCCCACTTTGGCTAACTCCAGATCAAGTTATCTTGTTGCCAATCAGTGATAAATATCAAAAATATTCAGAAAAAGTTTTAGAATCGTTAGAAAATTCCGAAATTCGCGCCCTCGTAGATAACCGAAGTGAGAAAACTGGACGTAAAATACGAGATGCAGAAGTTAGTAAAGTTCCATTTATGGTGATTGTTGGTGAGAAGGAAGAACAAGATGGCACAGTTTCTGTAAGAAAACACGGTGAAGGTGATATTGGTACGTTTACCATTGAAGAATTTATTTCTTTAATTAAAGCCGAAGAAAGTAAAACATTGAAGAAATTTTAATTAATTTTGAATTTCAATAAAAATAAAAAAGTTGGTAAAACAACTAAATGTTAATTTAAATATATAAGTCATAGCAATACGTAGAAGTAGGTCGAGAAGACCGTTGAGAGTAATCAAAGAAGATCAGCATAGGATTAATGAAAAAATAAAATATGTTGACGAAGTTCGTCTTGTGGGCGACAATGTGGAAGTTGGTGTATATCCTTTAGATAAAGCTAAAGAATTAGCCAGAGAACAGGAATTGGATTTGGTAGAAATTTCTCCAAAAGCAAAACCACCTGTTTGTAAAATTATTGATTACAAGAAGTTCTTGTATGAGCAAAAGAAACGTGAGAAAGCTTTAAAGTCTAAAGCGACTAAAGTTACTATTAAAGAGATACGTTTTGGACCTCAAACAGATGAGCATGATTATGAATTTAAGAAGAAACATGCTGTTAAATTCTTGCAAGAAGGCGCTAAACTAAAAGCATTTGTATTCTTTAAAGGACGTTCGATTATCTTTAAAGAACAAGGACAAATACTTTTATTAAAGTTAGCCCAAGAATTAGAAGAATATGGTAAAGTTGAGCAATTACCAAAATTAGAAGGTAAACGTATGATTATGTTTATTGCTCCTAAAAAATTAAAATAAAAAAGTGCTGAATATAAATTTAGTATAAACAATCTTATAAGCAAGATAAAAACGAAGGAGAGATGCCTAAAATGAAAACCAAATCTAGCGCCAAAAAACGATTTAAAGTTACTGGTACTGGAAAAATCAAAAGAAAGCACGCGTTTAAAAGTCACATCTTAACAAAGAAGTCTAAAAAACGTAAGCTAGCCTTGACTCACTCTACATTAGTACATAAGTCTGATGAAGCGAATATCAAGCAACAATTAAACTTAAAGTAAGTTTAATTACAGGGAATTTTATTATTAACCATGGAGTTAGGCCAAATTTAAAAAGTATTCTTAATTGAATCGCCTACTACAAAACACATTGAAATTATGCCAAGATCAGTAAATTCAGTAGCCTCAAGAAAAAGAAGAAAAAAAATCTTGAAGGCAGCAAAAGGTTACTTTGGACGTAGAAAAAACGTTTATACAGTAGCAAAAAATGCGGTTGAAAAAGGAATGCTTTATGCATACCGTGACCGTAAAAACAATAAGAGAAACTTCCGTTCTTTATGGATTGTACGTATTAACGCTGCAGCTCGTTTAAATGGAATGTCTTACTCTCAGTTTATGGGAAAAGTGAAAGCTAACAATATCGAATTAAACCGTAAGGTTTTAGCAGATTTAGCTGTAAACAACCCAGACGCTTTTAAGGCAGTTGTAGAAAAAATTAAATAAATATAAATTACTTGCTTATAATAAAAACCCAAACGAATTCGTTTGGGTTTTTTTATTACTTTTATTCTTTTAAAAATCTTCAATTAAAACTAAAAAAATGAGATTACTTATTATAGTATTTACAACAATTTTACTTTCTACAATTTCTTACGCACAAGAAACAACAGAACTAGAAAATACTTTAGAAAATCAATTTGATAAAATATACAGAACATCTACTAGCTATCAAACCTATAAAGTAATCAGTAAAGAGCGTTTTCAACTTTTAAAAAAAAATGTTTTAGACTCTTTAAAAGAATCTAAATCACTTGTTATTGAAAAAGAAAAATCATTAAAAGCTGAGAAAGCGAGTATCCAAGAAACAAAAGAAACCTTAAACAAAACTAAACAAGAACTAGAGATTGCACTAAACAAAGAAAACTCAATTTCTTTATTTGGAATTCAATTAAGTAAAACAACATACAATCTAATTCTTTGGAGTTTAATAGCTGTATTACTTTTTAGCTTATTATATTTCATCTACAAGTTTTCTAAAGGCAATATTATTACACAAAAAGCTGAAAATGGCTTACAAGAAGTTGAACAAGAATTTGAGCAATACAGAAAGAAGTCATTAGAAAGAGAACAAAAATTACGCAGACAACTTCAAGACGAGATTAACAAGCAACGTAATCTGTAATAAATTAAAATTTCTATTAAAGTATTCTTTAACCTTTGTTAATACACATAAAATATCATCACCAAAAAACCCTTTTATTAATGTAATTTTATCAAAGTGATAATATTACTTGAATTTTTAAAAAAAAAGAATAATTATTTTGTAAGTTTAGTACTATTTTATACCTTAAATGACTGAAATAAACAACTAATAAACCTAATTTACAAAATTTATGAAAGCTCTTTTTTATACTAGAGAATTTCCACCATATGTTTATGGTGGTGCTGGCGTTCACGTAGAATATCTTGCTGCTGAATTAACCAAGTTAATGGAAGTAGATGTAAGATGCTTTGGAGATCAAGACGAAACTAGCAATAATTTAACGGTAAAAGGCTTTCCTTACGATAATCCTATTTTCGACAAAACAGATGATAAACTACAAGCTGTTTTAAAGACATTAAGTACAGGCCTACATATGAATGCAGATGCTATAGATGCAGATGTTGTTCATTGCCATACATGGTATGCACATTTTGCTGGTATTGTTGCAAAATTGTGTTACGGAATTCCTTTAGTTATCACTACACATTCTTTAGAACCTTTAAGACCTTGGAAAAGAGAGCAATTAGGACGTGGTTATGATGCTTCTTCTTGGATAGAGAAAACAGCTATTGAAATGGCAGATGCACTTATAGCAGTTTCTGAAGAGACAAAAGAAGATGTTTTAAAATATTTTGATGTTGATGAAAGTAAAATTAAAGTAATTTATAATGGTATTAATTTACAACAATACATTACAACCACAGATAGTTCTACATTAGATGAATATGGTGTTAATAAAAACAAACCTTACGTACTGTTTGTTGGAAGAATTACAAGACAAAAAGGTATTATTCATTTAGTAAATGCTATTAAATATATAGATCCAGATACCCAAATAGTTCTATGTGCTGGTGCACCAGATACTCCAGAAATTGGTCAAGAAATGAAAGATGCGGTTGACCAAGTAAAAAAGATTAGAGATAATGTTATTTGGATTGACAAAATGGTAACCAAAGAAGAAATTATTCAATTGTATTCTCATGCAGATGTTTTTTGTTGCCCATCTATATATGAACCTTTTGGAATTATTAATATTGAGGCAATGGCTTGTGATACTGCAGTTGTTGCAAGTGCAGTTGGTGGTATTAAAGAAGTAGTTGTACATAATGAAACAGGTATTTTAATTCCTGTAGAACAACAAGCTTCAGCACCTTTTGAGCCTATTGACCCAGATAAATTTGCAAGAGATTTAGCAGAAGGTGTTAATAAAGTTATTAGCAATCCAGAATTAAGAAAATCGATGGCAATGAAAGGTAGAAAAAGAGTTGAAGAACATTTCGATTGGATATCCATAGCCAAACAAGTAGAAGAATTATATAAATCACTAAAAAACTAACCAGATGATAAACGACAAAGTATTAGGAATTATTTTAGGTGGAGGACAAGGTTCAAGATTATATCCATTAACAAAAGATAGATCTAAACCAGCTGTACCAATTGCAGGTAAATATAGATTAGTAGATATTCCAATTTCTAATTGTATCAATTCAGATATTAAAAGAATGTACGTTTTAACTCAATTTAATTCTGCTTCGTTAAATAAACATATCAAAAATACATATCATTTTAGTTTTTTTAGTTCTGCTTTTGTTGATGTTTTAGCTGCTGAACAAACCATACACAGTGACAAATGGTTTCAAGGAACTGCAGATGCAGTAAGACAAAGTATGCATCATTTTTTAGCTAATGAGTTTGAATACGCTTTAATATTATCTGGTGATCAATTATATCAAATGGATTTTAATGATATGATTAATAAACACAAAGAAAGTGGTGCAGAAATTTCTATTGCAACATATCCAGTAAATGCGAAAGACGCTACTTCTTTTGGGTTATTAAAGACAAATGATGAGAATATTATTACTTCTTTTATAGAAAAACCAGGTGAAGAGTTATTACCAAATTGGACATCTGATGTTGGTGAAGAAATGAAATCTCAAGGTAGAGATTATTTAGCATCTATGGGTATTTATATTTTTAATAGAGATCTATTAATTAAGTTAATGAGTAATCCTGATACAAATGATTTTGGTAAAGAAATTATACCTCAAGCCATAGACAGTCATAAAACCTATAGCTATCAATATGAAGGATATTGGGAAGATATTGGTAATATAGACTCTTTCTTCGAAGCTAATTTAGGATTAACAGACGATGTTCCAGAGTTTAATTTATATGATAATAAAGGTATTTATACAAGACCTAGAATATTACCAACTTCAAAAATATCTGGAACAATTTTGAACAAAACAGTTATTGGTGATGGATGTATAATTCATGCAGAAAAAATTGATAGAGCTGTTATTGGAATTAGATCTAGAATTGGTAAAAATTCTTTAATATCTAATACCTACATGATGGGTAACGATTTTTACGAAACTTTAGAAGAAGTTGCCAATAATAATATCGAGATTATGATGGGAATTGGTGACAGATGTTACATTCACAATTGTATTGTAGATAAAAACTGTAGAATTGGAGATGACGTTAGAATTAATGGAGGGCCACATATAAAGGATGTTGAAACAGATACTTATATGGTAAAAGAAGGTATTGTAGTTATTAAAAAAGATGCTACAATTCCTAAAGGAACAATCATTGGATAAGACAATTATTTTACTTTTTTATTATCAAAAAAATAACCAAATTAATGCAAAACCAAAGTAGAATTGTAGTAGAAAATATAACTCCACAAGTAAATTCTGGAAAAGTATTTATAAAACGTGTCCTTAATGAAATTGTTAATGTAACAGCAGATGTTTTAGTAGATGGGCATGATGTGCTTCAGGCAAATTTATTATTTAAACATGAAGCTGATAAAAAATGGTCAGAAGTTAGAATGTTACCAACAGCTAATGACCAATATATTGCAAGTTTTCAAACACTAAAACAAGGTTTTTATTCTTATAAAGTTGAAGGTTGGGTAGATTATGCTCTAAACTGGCAACATGGTATAGGAAGAAAGATTGACGATTATCAACATGTAAATTCAGAACTTCTAGAAGGTGCAGAATTATTATTATCAATAACAGATAAGGTTACACCAAAAGAAAAAGAATATTTACTTCATTTAATTTCTATTTTTAAGAATGCAGAAAATTATTCTGAAGCTGTAAAAGAAGCTATATCAGAAAAACTGACATTAATCTTAAAAAAATATCCTGAGAAATTTTTAACAGAAACTTCTCAAGAATTTAAAGTATACGTAGACAGAAAAAAAGCAAGATTTAGTACATGGTACGAATTTTTTCCACGTTCTGCTTCAGAAGAAAAAGGAAAACATGGTACATTTAATGATTGTCATCGTTTGTTACCAAGAATTTCTCAAATGGGGTTTGACACCTTATACTTCCCTCCTGTTCATCCTATAGGAGAAGTAAATAGAAAAGGAAAAAACAACACAACTGTAGCCCAAGAAGGAGACGTTGGTTCTACTTGGGGAATAGGTTCTAAATACGGTGGACACAAAGACCTACATCCAGAATTAGGAAGTTTAGATGACTTTAAAAATCTAATTGCAAAAGCTAAAGAATTAGGTATTGAAATTGCTATGGATTATGCATTGCAAGCTGCACCTGATCATCCTTGGGTTAAAGATCATCCAGATTGGTTTAAATGGAGACCAGATGGAACTGTACAATATGCAGAAAACCCTCCAAAAAAATACCAAGATATTCTTCCTATTTATTGGGAAAGTGCAGATTTTAAAAACCTTTGGAAAGAATGTTTAGACACCTTACTATATTGGATAGATTGTGGAATTAATGTTTTCAGAGTAGATAATCCGCATACAAAACCTTATTATTTTTGGGGTTGGATAATTGCTGAAGTTAAAAAGCAACATCCAGATGTTTTATTTTTAGCAGAAGCATTTACAAGACCAAAAGTTATGCAACAACTTGCAAAACAAGGTTACACACAATCTTACACTTATTTTACCTGGAGAGATTCTAAACATGAATTGATTGAGTATATGAATGATTTGACTCAAACAAATCAAAAAGAATACATGAAACCTAATTTTTGGCCAAATACACCAGATATTAACCCATTTCATTTACAAGGAGCTCCAGAAAGCAAGTATTTACAACGCTACGCTTTAGCTGGTACTTTAAGTTCTAACATTGGTATTTATGGACCCGTTTTTGAACAAATGATAAGCGATCCAATTCCTGGCAAAGAAGAATATTATATGTCAGAGAAGTTTCAACTTTGCCATTACGACTGGTTTAAAGAAAATAAGGTAACCGTTTTAATTTCAAGAATTAACAATATTAGAAAAGAAAACGAATCTTTTCAACAAACAAATAATATTAAATTTTTAGAAACTGGAAATGATCAGTTAATTGCATTCTATAAATGGAATGAAGAAAAAACAAATGAAACAATTACGGTTATTAGTTTAGATGCCTATAATTCTCAATCTGGAAGTGTTCAATTACCACTTCATGATTTAAATATAAATCATGGTCAGAAAATAGAAGTTGAAGATTTAGTAACTAGAAATTGTTACAACTGGTATAATGAATGGAATTATGTTGAATTACACGCAACATTACCTTTCCATATCTTTAAAGTAAATAAATAATATATATGGTAAAAGAACCAAATACAATTTCTGTGCCTTCTATATTCTCATCAAAAAACAGATGGGAAGAAATTATAGAAGACAAAGATTTTGTTAGCGTTTTTTTATCAGATGTTTTAGAAGAATATATTCAAAAACAACGTTGGTTTGGTGGTAAATCTAGCCAACTAAAATACATAGAATTAAGCGAATATTTTAAAATTCAACAAGATGGAGAAATCTATTTTGGTTTGATTTTAGAAGTGAATTTTGTAGAAGCTTTTTACCATCATTATTTTTTGCCTATTGCATTTATTTCAGATAATTCTGCTAAAGAAAGTAGAATTTTACCTTTAAAACTAGAAAACAAAGAAGGTTTTATAGTAGATGCAATGCATGTTGAAGGTTTTAGAAAAGTAGTCTATGAAAGAATAAGCACTGCTTTACCAGTAGATAAAACTCCTGTACAATATCATAAATTAGAAGGATTCAATTTTCCACCCTATAAATCCTCTAAATTTATGGGAGTAGAACAAAGTAATACTTCTGTAGTTTATAATGATGCCTATATTTTAAAGTTTTTTAGAAGGATTTATGCTGATAAAAATCCAGATTATGAAATGAGTCGTTTTTTGTCTCATAAAAAAGATTTTAAAAACACACCTCCTTATTTAGGAAGTGTGAACATTATTGATTCAGAAAACACCAATATTACTATTGGCTTAATGCAAAAATTAGTTCCTAATAATGGTGATGCTTGGGAATATTTTTTAAAAGAAATTCATACAATTTACCAAACAATAGACAGTAAAAATATTCAGTTTCAAAATCTGCCAGATGTAGAAATGTTTGAACGTGTAAAAATAGAAGACATTCCTCCTATTATTATAGATTGGTTAGGTTTAAATATTCTTACTAAAATAAAATTGTTAGCAAAAAGAACTGCAGAAATGCATGTTGCATTAGGTTCAGAATTTGAAGACACTACTTTTACTCCCACTCGTTTTAATGGAGACTACACTGTTTGGTTAAAAAACAGGTTAACTTATCAATTTCAGAATAGATTAAATCTTACTGAAAATAATTTACATCAATTAGACTGCTATGCATTAAAACTAGCCAAAGAGTTTTTAGATAGTAAAAACGATATTAGAAAACAATTGGTAAATTTCGATTGGACAAAGTTAAAAGGAGAAAGAATTAGAATTCATGGAGATTATCATTTAGGGCAAATTTTAGTTCAAGATAATGATTTCTGTATATTAGATTTCGAAGGAGAACCAGAAAGCACAATTAGAGATCGAAAAGTAAAACAACCTCCATTAAAAGATGTTGCAGGTTTATTTAGGTCTTTTAATTATGCTATTTATTCTACAGTATTTAACCATCAAAAAGAATACAAAAAAAGTCAAGAAAAACTTTTTGAATTTGGCGAATTACTATACAAATACATGATTTCTGTTTTTATGGAAACTTATGTAGAAACAACTAAAAATGCAAACCTACATATAGGTTACAGAAACGAAAGAAGATTTTTATTAAAATACTGCTTACTAGAAAAAGCAATTTACGAGTTAGGTTACGAACTCAATTCAAGACCAAAATGGACAATAATTCCATTAAAAGGTATTGCAAACATTTTACACAAATAAAAAAACATGGCACAAACAAAAGTACACAGTCTTTTTACAGAATTTGACATAAATCTATTTAAAGCCGGTAAACACTATCGTTTATACGAGAAGTTTGGTTCTCATATTATTACAGTAGACAAAGAAGAAGGAACATATTTTGCAGTTTGGGCACCAAGTGCTAAAGCAGTTTCTGTTATTGGCGATTTTAACTTTTGGTTAGAAGGCGAACATCATTTAAATGTACGTTGGGACGGAAGTGGAATTTGGGAAGGATTTATTCCGAATGTAAAAAAAGGTGCAATATATAAGTATAAAATAAGAAGTGCCAACAATGATATTGTAACAGAAAAAGCAGATCCTTTTGCAAGAAGATGCGAGCATCCACCAAAAACAGCTTCTGTAGTTTGGGAAGATGATTACAAGTGGAAAGACAAAAAATGGATGAATAACAGAAAAAAGAACAATGCATTAGATGCTCCTTATTCTGTATATGAAGTTCATTTAGGTTCGTGGAAAAAACAAATTGAAGAAAATCGTTTTTTAAGCTATGTCGAATTAGCAGATGAGTTGGTGAAATACGTAAAAGAGATGAACTTTACACATGTAGAGTTTATGCCAATAATGGAATATCCTTATGACCCAAGTTGGGGTTATCAATTAACAGGATATTTTGCTCCAACATCTCGTTTTGGTTATCCAGATGAATTTAAGTTTTTAGTTGATAAATTTCACGAAAGCGGAATTGGTGTTTTATTAGATTGGGTTCCATCTCATTTTCCTTCAGACGATCATGGTTTAGGTTTCTTTGACGGTTCTCATTTATATGAACATCCAGATAGAAGAAAAGGATATCATCAAGATTGGAAAAGTTTAATTTTTAACTACGGTAGAAACGAAATAAAAGCATTTTTAATTAGCAACGCAATTTTTTGGTTAGACCAATATCACGCAGATGGCTTAAGAGTAGATGCTGTAGCTTCAATGTTATTTTTAGATTACTCTAGAGAAGATGGAGAATGGGAACCAAACATGTTTGGCGGAAATGAATATTTAGAAGCCGTAGATTTTATAAAAGAAATGAATGCTGCTGTTTATGAAGCATTCCCAGATGTACAAACCATAGCAGAAGAATCTACTTCTTTTCCTAAAGTTTCTAGACCAATTTACGATGGTGGTTTAGGCTTTGGAATGAAATGGATGATGGGTTGGATGCATGATACTTTAGGTTATTTCCAAAAAGAACCAGTATACAGAAAACATCATCAAAACGAATTAACTTTTGGGTTAAATTATGCATTTTCAGAAAACTTTATGTTGCCACTTTCACATGATGAAGTTGTTTATGGTAAAAAATCTATTGTAGACAAAATGCCTGGTGATGAATGGCAAAAATTTGCGAATTTACGTTTATTATATAGCTTTATGTACACACATCCAGGAACAAAATTATTGTTTCAAGGTGGAGAATTTGGGCAAACTTCTGAATGGAATTTTGAAGGAAGTTTAGACTGGCACTTATTAAATTTTGATGTACATAAAGGAGCCCAAACTTTAGTAAAAGATTTAAATAGTTTTTACAAAAAAGAAAAGGGATTACACCAAAAACAATTCTCACCAGATGGTTTTGAATGGATAGATCATGGAGATCATGAAAACTCTATTATGACATATATGAGAAAAGGAGAAAATGAAAAATACACCATTATTGTTGTCTTAAACTTAACTCCAATTCCAAGAGAAAAATATAGAATTGGTTTACCTCAAAAAGGTTCTTTAAAAGAAGTCTTTAATAGTGATGCCATAAAATACAATGGAACTGGAGATTATTCAAATAAAAAACTTCAGTCAGATGTTAAACATTGGAATGGTAGAGAAAATTCTATCGAACTAGATTTACCACCATTGGCGATGTTAGCATTCAAATATAAATAAAAACAAAAAGCTCTTTTACTGCTATACTTTTAGCAAAAAAAGAGCTTTATTTTTTATACTTCGTAAAAAAATAATCCTTTTTTAAAGTATTTCACATTCTTTACTTAAAAACTTAAAAAGAAACCATTTACACGTAATCTTTAAGCAAATAAGTAATATTTTTGTCCTTATAACGTTCTCAAACGTTATCGTAAAAAAAGCCAAATAAAACACGTTCTCTTACAAAGAATTACGATTTTTACACGTTTAATAAACTAACAAATTATATGATTGTTAATACAGAATTAGAACAGAAAGGGAATTTATTCCCATCAGAAATTATAAATTATAAAAAAGACGTAGACACACTTTCTTTTACAGCAAAAAACAACGTTGTTTTACAGGTTACTGTTGTTAGAGATAGTGTAATTAGATTTAGATATTCTACTACAGGAAAGTTCGAAAATGATTTTTCTTATGGTGTAACAATTCATGCAAGTAGAGGATACAGTTTTTTAGAAATAACTGAAGACGATACACATTATATTATTACAACATCTAAACTAATTTGTAAAGTAGAAAAGCAAAGCTTACAAGTTAGTTTATATGACGCATTAGACTTAAAATTAATTAATCAAGATGAGATAGGTTTTCATTGGGAAGAATGTTATGAACATGGTGGAGATATTGTAAAAATGAGTAAGACTTGCCAAAAAGCAGAAAGCTTTTATGGTTTAGGAGACAAGCCTGTAGATGTAAATCTAAAAGGTAAACGTTTCGAAAACTGGGCTACAGATTCTTATGCATTTGGTAAAGACACAGATCCTATTTATAAAGCTATACCTTTTTACACAGCTATACAAAACAATAAATCTTACGGTATTTTCTTTGATAATACTTTTAAAACTTCTTTCGATTTTGCACATGAAAGAAGAAATGTAACAAGCTTTTGGGCACAAGGTGGTGAAATGAATTATTACTTCATTTACGGACCACAAATGGAAGAAGTTGTTAAAAATTACACAGATTTAACAGGAAAACCTCACGCATTACCACCATTATGGGCTCTTGGGTTTCATCAATGTAAATGGAGTTATTACCCAGAAAGCAACGTAAAAGAAATAACAAAAACATTTAGAGATTTACAAATTCCTTGTGATGCTATCTATTTAGATATCGATTACATGGACGGTTTCCGTTGTTTTACTTGGGATAAAAATTACTTCCCAGACCCAAAAAGAATGGTAAAAGAACTAGAAAATGATGGTTTTAAAACCGTTGTTATTATAGATCCAGGAATTAAAATAGATTTAGAATACGATGTTTTTAAAGAAGCACTAGACAAAGATTATTTTTGTAAACGTGCAGATGGACCATACATGAAAGGTAAAGTTTGGCCAGGAGAATGTTATTTTCCAGACTATACAAAACCAGAAGTTAGAGAATGGTGGGCAGGTTTGTTTAAAGAATTAATTGAAGACATTGGTGTTAAAGGTGTGTGGAATGATATGAACGAGCCAGCTGTTATGGACGTTCCTAACAAATCTTTCCCAGATGATGTTCGTCATGATTATGATGGAAATCCTTGTTCACATAGAAAAGCACATAATATATATGGTACACAAATGGCTCGTGCAACTTATCACGGACTTAAGAAATATGCATATCCAAAAAGACCTTTTGTAATTACTAGATCTGCTTATTCTGGTGCGCAACGTTATACATCTACTTGGATGGGAGATAATGTTGCAACTTGGGAACATTTAGCTATTGCTAATAATCAAGCTCAAAGAATGGCAATGTCTGGTTTTTCTTTTGCAGGATCGGATATTGGTGGATTTGCAGAGCAACCACAAGGAGAATTATTTGCAAGATGGATTCAATTAGGTGTATTTCACGCTTTTTGTAGAGTACATTCTTCTGGAGATCATGGTGCGCAAGAACCTTGGGTTTTTGGTGATGAAATTACCGATATTGTAAGAAAATTTGTTGAATTAAGATATCAATTATTACCATATTTATATACCGCTTTTTGGAAATATATAAATGATGGAACTCCAATTTTAAAATCTTTAGTTTTATATGACCAAGATGATACATCTACTCATTACAGAAGCGATGAATTTATTTACGGAGAACAAATTTTAATTTGCCCAATATTAGAACCAAATGCTAAAGGAAGAAGAATGTATATTCCTAGAGGTTTATGGTATAATTTCTGGACTGATGAAGTTGTAGAAGGTGGAAAAGAAATGTGGGTAGATGCAGATATAGACAGTATGCCAATCTTTATTAAAGAAGGAGCTGTTATACCTAAATACCCAGTACAACAATATGTAGGTGAAAAGAAATTCGAAGAAATTACTTTAGATGTTTACTATAAAGAAGGTAAGGAAGCTTCTAAATTATATGACGATGCTCATGATGGGTATGATTATAAGAAAGGAAGATTTAGTTTACGTACTTTTAAAGTAACAGGTAAAAAGAAAGAATTTATTTTACAACAGCATAAAAGAGGAGACTTTAATGCAGGTTATTCTAAATTTAATATTGTTTTCCATAATTTACCGTTCGAAATTACTTCAGTACAGATAGATAATGTAGAAATAAATTTAAGTAGTGTTCATTTAGAATCTCAATCTATATCTGTAGATAAAGAATTTACTGAACTTCATTTATTCGGAAAGTAAAAAGGTTTCTCACGGTTTTCCGTGAGTTCTCTCACGGAAAACCGTGAGTTGAAAAAAACCCCATAAATGGGTATTGTGAGATTACCAAAACTACTTTAAATTTGTAGTGTTAGTAATTCTTTTCCCCCCATTGTATAATGAAGAATACTTTCATAATATTTGTTTAACACAAAAAGCGATTAACAGTTCCCCTAAAACTTTAATCGCTTTTTTTCTTTTTCTAGAATTTCTTTATTCTTTCTCTACAAACTTTTTCGCTTCTTTTTAGCTACCCTTCTAATTTATTAATATCTAATTCTGCAATACTATCTTTGTCTTTTTCTTTAGTTCTGTTTAGTGCATAAGCTAGTAAAGCTACTTCCACTAATAATATTCCAATTTTCACTTTTTTGCTTTTACTTAAAGCGGCAGTTAATCCTAAAATTTTAGTAGCTATCATAATTAATTCTTTTTCTTACATCAAAAATAATAGAAGAGAGTAAATACAATTATTCCAAATCATTTAAAAAGTAACTCAAATAAAAAACCTCAAGAAATTAATCTTGAGGTTTTGATATTTAAAAAAAGTAAAACTTTATATTCCGTCTCCTAATTCTTTTAATTTTTCTGTATTTTCTGCTAACATTAATTCATCTATAATTTTCTGAATATCTCCATTCATAATGTTCGGCAAATCATATAAAGACAAACCTATTCTGTGGTCTGTAACTCTACCTTGTGCATAATTATACGTTCTAATCTTTGCACTTCTATCTCCAGAAGAAACCATAGAACCACGTTTTAAAGCGTCTTCTGCGTTTTTCTTCGCTAGTTCCATATCATATAAACGAGAACGCAATACTTTAAACGCTTTCTCTTTATTCTTATGTTGCGATTTTTGATCTTGACATTGCGCCACCAAACCAGTTGGAATATGTGTTAAACGAACTGCAGAATACGTTGTATTTACAGACTGACCTCCTGGACCTGAAGAACAGAAGAAATCGATTCTTACTTCCTTTGGATTAATTTCCACATCAAACTCTTCTGCTTCTGGAAAAACCATACAAGTTGCTGCAGAAGTATGCACACGACCTTGAGTTTCTGTTTGTGGAACTCTTTGTACACGATGCACACCAGCTTCAAACTTTAAAATTCCATAAACATCATCTCCATTTACTTCAAACTGAATTTCTTTAAATCCACCATTTGTTCCTTCAGAATAATCTACAGTAGAAACTTTCCAACCTTTACTTTCGCAATATTTAGAATACATTCTAAATAAATCTCCAGCAAAAATACTTGCTTCATCTCCACCAGTTCCTGCACGTAATTCTACAACTGCATTTTTAGAATCTTCTGGGTCTTTTGGTATTAATAAAAACTTAATTTCATCTTCTAATTCAGGAATTCTAGTATTGGCTTCTTCTAATTGCATTTTGGCCATTTCTGTCATTTCTGCATCAGAACCATCGGCAATAATTTCTTTTGCCTCTTCTATATTGTCTGTTAATTCTTGGTACTCATCACCTTTTTTAACAACATCGCCTAAATCTTTATATTCTTTCATTAATTGTGCATAACGTTTTTGATCCGTGATCACATCAGGCTGAATAATTAAATCCGAAACCTCATCATAACGCTGCTTTACAATTCTTATTTTTTCTAACATCTTCTACTCTTTTCTTGGAATGCGAATTTACAATATTTATCGGAAAGTTAAATGTTTCGTTTTGAGTATATTTGAAGAATTCTAATCAATTTATTATGAAACATTTATTATTTGTCTCTTGCTTGTTACTTATATTTTCATGTAAATCTGATAAAGAAAATAATAAAAATCCTTCATTTTTAGTTGGAAACTGGATACGTTTAAATGATAAAGAAGGCAGTAAAACCTATGAAAATTGGAATACTAACTTTACTGGTTTAGGCTATACTTTAAAAGAAAAAGACACCACTTTTAAAGAAATATTGAGTATTGTTTCTATTAATGATACTTTAAATTTAAAGGTTGAAGGCGTAAATGAAACTCCTACACTATTCAAATTTACATCTCAAACTGATACTTCTTTTATTTGCAAAAATTTAAAAAATGAATTCCCAAAAAAGATAAAATACTATTTAGAAAACAAGCAATTAAAAGCTATAGTTTCAAATGACGATTTTAGTATTGATTTTGTTTTTAAGAAAATTAAAAATTAATGACTGAAAAACTCATAAAACTAAATTACGATTCCGATAAATATTTGGCGCTTTGGAAAGTAACCAATACCAAAAGTTCTAAAGACAAAAATATCTTACTAACACATGGAACATTTTCCAACAGAAAAGTTTTAAACGGAATCACCGAATATTTAGTCTCTAAAGGTTTTACTTGTTGGATTTTCGAATGGAGAAATCATGGAAACAGTTCTAAAATTAACCAAAATTTCGATTTTGAAACGATAGGGAAACAAGATTTTAAAATCGTTTCTGATTATTTATTCACTACTCAAAATATTAAAAAATTAGATTGTATTACACATAGTGGTGGTGGAATTTGCTTAACAATTTTCTTAATTACAAACCCTAATTATACATCTAAAATTAATAGTATTACCCTATTTGGTTGCCAAGCTTTTGGTGCTGTAACCTCAACTAAAAATTATCTTAAAATTTTTATTGCGAAATATATTAGTAAGCTTTTAGGTTATATTCCTGCAAACATAACTGGAAGTGAAGAAAATGAAAGCTATTTTATGATGAAACAGTGGTTTAATTGGAATCTAAACAAAAACTTTCTTGGCAAAAATAAGTTTGATTATCAACCCAAAATGAAAGAAATACAAATTCCTATTCTATCTATTACTGGTAAAGGTGATACTTTTATTGCTCCGCCCAAAGGTTGCAAAGAATTTTTAGATGCTTTTAAAAACCCGAAGAATAAATATATATTATGTTCTAAAGAACATGGTTTTTTAGAGGATTATAACCATAGTAGGATTTTACATTCTAAAAATGCGAGTAAGGAAATTTATGCTATTGTTTTAAATTGGATTGAGATTTTTTAAAAAAGTAAAAAATCAAATTAAAGTTTCTTTTCTGCGTACTTTAATATTCATTGTTCCTTTAATAGGTTTATCTGTTACCAAAATTAAATACCCTGCACCACCAGCTCCAGCAAGTTTCCAAGCTAATGCTTTGTCTTTATATTTACTAATTTCTTCTTCAATTTTAGAATTTAGCATTTTAGGAAACATAGTTGTTTGTGCATTAAAAGACTTTAAAAAACCGCTAGCAAAACTTTGTAAATCTTTATTTTTTATGGCCTCCCAAACTTCATCAGATGCTTGTGTTAGCTTTTTTACATTTGGTTTATTAATATGAGTTTCCGTTAATAAATTTAACCCTTTTTCTCTCGGCCATAAAAGCACCATGCACAAATGTTTTTCTAACCAAGAAATAATACTTTCCGAATGTATAGATTCAAATTTCTTTGGCCAATAATCATTATCATAATAATGTCTTACCAAACCTGGCATACAAATTCCGATTGCATCTTGTGCTCCTGAAATAACTTCAGAACCAGGAGTGTTTTCGAACTTAAATAAAATTTCAGCTAATTTTTCGGGTTTTTCAATAGGCAAATAATATGGCCATATCTTTTTCGCTGCATTTCTAGTAGAAGTAGACATTCCACAACGTTCATTATATTCAATAATTGGTTCTAAAGAAAGGGTAATTGCCCAACCTGGGTGATATTTAGAAACATAGGGCTGATCTATCCAAGTTCCAGCTAAATCTATTCTATAAGGTAAAGAACAATTGTCTCCAGAACGGATTTGAGTAGTAGATCTTGCTGGTAAATCTGCATCTGGTTGTCTGCTTAAAACATGTAGTTTAATACCTAGTTTTTTACATAATCTTTCTTTTTCAGGAGAGTAACCATCTTCATTTACAACAAAAAAGTCTGGCTTTAACCTTATTAAATCTTCTTTAAAATCTAAAATTCCAGAACCAGAATTCACAAAAGATTGCTTTACATATTTAATTGCATTAATCATATAAATTCTTTCTCTTTCAGAATTTATAGTTTTCCTTCCCTTTAGCTCATCAACAGTAGCATCTGAACCAATACCAACATATAAATCTCCAAAAGTAGCAGCTTCTTTAAAAAAGGCTAAGTGCCCACTATGTAGCATATCAAAACAGCCAGAAACAAATACTTTTTTCTTCATTTATAT
This sequence comes from Polaribacter pectinis, assembly GCF_014352875.1. Classification (NCBI taxonomy): domain Bacteria; kingdom Pseudomonadati; phylum Bacteroidota; class Flavobacteriia; order Flavobacteriales; family Flavobacteriaceae; genus Polaribacter; species Polaribacter pectinis. The sequence goes on along the minus strand of NZ_CP060695.1, from coordinate 191,487 downwards.
ATCTATTAATAATTAAACGTACCAAACTCACTTTCTATAGTAAGTTTTTTTGCTGAAGAAGCTTCTACTCTACCCACAATTTGTGCATTTACATTATAAGATTTTGAAATAGCAATTATGTCTTCAGCAATTTCTGGAGAAACATAAATTTCCATTCTGTGTCCACAATTAAAAACTTGGTACATTTCTTTCCAATCGGTTTTCGATTGTTCTTGTATCAATTTAAACAAAGGCGGAATTGGAAACATATTGTCTTTTACAATGTGTAAATTGTCTACAAAATGTAAAATCTTCGTTTGTGCACCACCAGAACAGTGAATCATTCCATGAACTTTATCCGAATTAAATTTCGATAAAATTTCTTTAATAATTGGTGCATAAGTTCTTGTTGGAGACAAGACTAATTTACCAGCATCAATAGGAGAATTTTCTACTTTGTCTGTCAGTTTTGTGTTTCCAGAATAGACTAAATCTTCAGGAACTGCAGCATCGAAACTTTCTGGGTATTTGTCTGCTAAATATTTGTTAAAAACGTCGTGTCTTGCAGACGTTAATCCGTTAGAACCCATTCCTCCATTATATTCTGTTTCGTAAGTTGCTTGCCCAAAAGATTCTAAACCTACAATTACATCGCCAGCTTTTATGTTTGCGTTGTCTATAACATCTGTACGTTTCATTCTTGCAGTTACTGTAGAATCTACAATAATTGTACGAACTAAATCGCCAACATCTGCAGTTTCTCCTCCTGTGGAATGAATGGTTACTCCAAAACCTTTTAAATCTTCTATTAATTCTTCTGTTCCGTTTATAATTGCTGATAAAACTTCTCCAGGAATTTTACTTTTATTTCTTCCAATGGTAGAAGACAACATAATATTGTCTGTTGCTCCAACACATAAAAGATCATCAATATTCATGATTAACGCATCTTGCGCAATGCCTTTCCACACAGAAATATCGCCAGTTTCTTTCCAATACATATAAGCTAAAGAAGATTTTGTACCTGCACCATCTGCATGCATTATTAAACAATAATCGCTATCATTTGTTAAATAATCTGGTACAATTTTACAGAATGCTTTTGGAAATAAACCTTTGTCTATATTCTTAATTGCATTATGTACGTCTTCTTTTGATGCTGAAACACCTCTTTGTGCGTATCTTTTAGAAACTTCTTTACTCATGTTGTGTGTTGTTATGGATGCAAATTTAGTCTTTTGCTTAAAAAAAACAGTGGAAAATTAGTATGAATTTTGTTGTTTAAAATATTGATGATGCTGTGTTTGTTTTTTATTACATAGAATCTTTAGGTAATATAGCATTTTGTAAAAAAACCTCACAGGTTTTAAAATCTGTGAGGTTTGTATTAAGTGATTTTTTGTAACTTCCTTTTCCGGTTTTGCAATACGCGTTAGGGATTGAATGGCATGTTTGAGCTCTTTTTTGTTTTTTAGAAAAAAGCGAGTAATGAAAGCTCGTTAAAACGCCCAAAAAACTATTTTATTTAGTAAATAACAATTCTCTATACTTGGTTAGTGGCCATAAATTGTCATCTACCATAGTTTCTAACTTATCGCAATGAAATCTTATTTCTTCGAAAAAAGGTTTAACGTTTTTGCAATACATATCTGCAGATTTTAAGCCAGTATATTTATTTGCTTTTGCACGTTGTTCTTCCATTTTTATTACGAGAGCATTAATGCCTGTAATATGATTGGAGATTGTCATTATTAATTCTATTTGCTCTTTTGCGATATTTTTATATTCGCCTCCAAAAATTTCTTTTAAATTTTTAGTGTTTTCTAACAATGTATTTTGATAAATTACTGCTGTTGGAACTACGTGATTTTTGGCAATATCACATAAAACACGACCTTCAATTTGTAATCGTTTTGTGTATTCTTGTAGCGCAATTTCATAACGAGCTTCTATTTCTACTTTGCTCATTACGTCCATTTCATTATACAAGTCAATTACTTCTTTAGAAATCTGTATTTGTAATGCTTCTGGAGTTGTTTTATTGTTACTTAAACCTCTCTTTTTAGCTTCTTTTTCCCAAGCTTCTCCATAACCATCTCCATTAAATCTAATTTTTTTAGACTCTTTAATATATTCTCTTAAAACATTAAAAACAGCTTCATCTTTTTTAAGATTCTTTACATCTATTAATTTATCTACTTCTATCTTAAATTCTTTTAACTGTTTTGCAACAATAGTGTTTAAAACTGTCATTGGTGTTGCGCAATTAGATTTAGAACCCACTGCTCTAAACTCGAATTTATTACCTGTAAAAGCAAAGGCAGATGTTCTATTTCTGTCTGTATTATCTAATAAAATTTCTGGAATTTTACCAATAATATTCAGTTTTAAATCTGTTTTTTCTTGTGGAGATAATTTTCCTTTTGTTACATTTTCTAACTCGTCTAAAACTTCTGAAAGTTGGTCTCCAATAAAAACAGATATTATTGAAGAAGGAGCTTCATTTGCGCCTAACCTACAATCGTTACTTGCTGATGCAATTGAGGCTCTTAACAATTCTTCATTCTCATAAACAGCTTTTATTGTGTTTATGAAAAAGGTTAAGAATTGTAAGTTTTTCATAGGTGTTTTCCCAGGACTTAACAGGTTTATTCCATCTGAAGTAGACAAAGACCAATTGTTATGTTTACCAGAACCATTGATTCCTGAAAAAGGTTTTTCATGAAAAAGAACCTTAAATTTATGTCTTCGAGAAACTTTTTCCATCACATCCATTAATAATGAATTATGATCTACTGCTAAATTTGCTTCTTCGAAAATTGGCGCAACTTCAAATTGATTTGGAGCTACTTCATTATGTCTTGTTTTAACAGGGATACCTAATAACATACATTCTTGTTCCAGATCTTGCATAAAAGCCATCGCTCTTGCAGGAATGGTTCCAAAATAATGGTCGTCTAATTGCTGACCTTTTGCAGGTAAGTGACCTAATAATGTTCTACCTGTTAGTAAAATATCTGGTCTTGACAAAGCCAAAGCATCGTCTATTAAAAAGTACTCTTGCTCCCAACCTAAAGTTGCACTAACTTTTCTTGCATTTTTATCAAAATACTTACAAACTGCAGTAGCATGTGTATCTATTGCTTGTAAAGCTCTTAATAATGGCGTTTTATTATCTAAAGCTTCGCCTGTATAAGCAACAAAAATTGTTGGAATACACAGAGTTGTTTCATAAATAAAAGCTGGTGAAGTTGGGTCCCAAGCTGTATAACCTCTTGCTTCAAACGTATTTCTTATTCCTCCATTTGGAAAACTAGATGCATCTGGTTCTTGTTGCACCAATTGTTCTCCGTCAAATTTTTCCATTGCCAAACTACCATTGATAGATTCGAAAAATGCATCGTGTTTTTCTGCTGTTGCCCCAGTTAATGGCTGAAACCAATGTGTATAATGGGTTGCACCTTTAGAGATTGCCCAATCTTTCATACTTACAGCAACTTGGTCTGCTATTTTACGATCTATTTTTGTACCAAGCTCAATTGCATTCATAACACTTTCGTATGCAGCTCTTGTAAGATACTGCTGCATAGCATATTTATTAAATACGTTTTTACCAAATAAAGATGATCTTTTTTCATTTTGAACAACCTTTAAAGGGTTTCTATTCAAAGTTTCTTGTAAAGCATTGAATCTTATCCTTGACATATTATTAATTTTTTAAGCTTTTTTTTGTTTTTATATAAATACCCCCTACAAAAATTAGGGATAAAATTATTCTCGTGCAAAAATAAACATTTAAGCCCTTATTTTTTTGATATGTTTATAAATTATTTCATTTTTGCATGTATATTATCACTTATAAAATTATTATGGCAAAAATTAAATTAGAATACATTTGGTTAGATGGATATTTTCCAACTCAAAACATGAGAAGTAAAACCAAAGTTGAAGAACATGAAAATTTTCAAGGAACTATCGAAGAATTAGGTATGTGGTCTTTTGATGGATCGTCTACAAGACAAGCTTCAGGAGGCGCTTCTGACTGTTTACTAAAACCTGTTGCAATCTATCCAGATCCTGCAAGAATTAATGGTTATTTAGTAATGACAGAAGTTTTAAATGCAGATGGAACTCCACACGTTTCTAACGGTAGAGCAACAATTGAAGATGAAGATGATGATTTCTGGTTTGGTTTTGAGCAAGAGTATTTTATTATGGATAACAAAACACAATTACCTTTAGGTTTCCCTATTGGTGGTTATCCTGCACCACAAGGAATGTATTACTGTTCTGTTGGTGGTAAAAACACTCATGGTAGATTAATTGTTGAAAAACATGCTGATTTATGTATTGATGCTGGATTAAATTTTGAAGGAATTAACCAAGAAGTTGCTTCAGGACAATGGGAATTTCAATTATTTGCAAAAGGCGCTAAAAAAGCTGGTGATGAAATTTGGATTGCACGTTATTTATTAGATAGATTAACTGAACAACATGGTTACTATATAGATTATCACCCTAAACCATTAGGAAAAGATATGGACTGGAATGGTTCTGGTATGCATGCAAACTTCTCTAACACTGTTTTAAGAACTTGTGGTTCTAAAGAAACTTATGAGAAAATTTGTGAAGCTTTTAGACCTGTTGTAAAAGAACATATTGCTGTTTATGGTGAATTTAATGACCAACGTTTAACTGGAGATCACGAAACTGCATCTATCCACGATTTCTCTTATGGAGTTTCAGATAGAGGAGCTTCTATTAGAATTCCTATTATTACTGTAGAGAAAGGTTGGAAAGGTTGGTTAGAAGACAGAAGACCTGCTTCAAATGGAGATCCATATAAAATTGCTGGTAGAATTATTAAGACTGTAAAGTCTGCTAATATTAGCTAAAATATATTATAAAAATTATAAAGCTCGCAAATTAAATTTGCGAGCTTTTTTTATTCTTTTTTTTAAATAGAAAACGAAGTTTTTAAACTGTAGTTTTAAAAATTAGATAAATAAATAATCCATATCCTAAAAACAGAAAAACTCCTTTAAATCTACTTAAAATGAATTTCTTTGGCATAAAAACCAAAGGAAGTAATATTCCTGCAAAACCTAACATCCAAAAGATATCTCTAGATAATATCTGTGCTTCTGTTACTGGAATTTCTTTTATTAAAGCTGTTACCCCTAAAACAGATGCAATATTAAAAATATTAGATCCTATTAAATTCCCTAAAGAAATTGCCTTTTCACCTTTTATAGCTGCAATTACAGATGCAGCTAATTCTGGTACACTTGTACCAATGGCAATCATAGTAATTGAAATTACACCTTCACTAACTCCCATATTTTGCGCAATATCTTTTGCGCCAACCACTAACAAATCCGAACCAAAATACAATGCAGCACCACCAATTAATAACCAAATAAATATTTTCCCATAACCTATTTCAGCTAGAGCATCATCTACTTCATCTAAAGATACCTCTTCTTTTCTTGCTCTTCGAATTAAAACAATCAAAAAAACAGATAAAGCCGCCAAAAGAATAAGGCCTTCCATAAAAGTTAAAACATTATCATTATATAAAAAGTAATAGAGCATTAATGAAAACAACATCATTACAGGCCAATTAAACTTATAAAAGTCTTTATTAACTGCAATGGGACCAATAATCGCAGTAATTCCTAAAACCAATCCAATATTGGCAATATTTGAACCTATAACATTATTTATAGAAATTGCAGGAGAACCATCTAAAGCAGCTTGTAAACTCACCAATAATTCTGGAGCAGAAGTAGCAAAAGAAACCACAGTCATACCAATAACCATTTTAGAAATATTTAGCTTAAATGACAAACCTATTGAAGATCTCACCAAAAACTCACCACCAAGAACTAACAAAACAAGTCCTATAACAACATAAAAAATACTCATAAATTTTATTTTTTACGAAGATACATTTTTATCGACTTTCGAAAAAAGAAATAATGAAAACGTGTAAATATCCATTTTTGAGAATCAGATTTCCTTTGCTTTTCAATTTTAGAAAATAAAAAGCCTTTATTTACTTACAGTAATGAACTTAATTATAGCTTAAGTATACAAATTATAACTTTAGTGAAGCATAAAAGTTATAATTTAAAATAAAAACTATTTTTTTAGTTTTAAATAACAAATCAAATTGAATAATATGTTTTAAATCATTTGGTAGAGTTGTTTGAATCCTCATATATTGAAAAAACAATCCCGGAATTGACCTAAATTACTAACTCAAAAAACACTAACTACTATGATTACTATTGCCTTAAAATTTATTAAAACTATTATCGATTTTATTTTTTACATTTTATTTTAATCAACCTTAAAAACTAACGCTATGCTAATATTTATCGGAATTATATTAATAGTTGCAGGTATTGCAGCTTTCATTTTAAAAATCTTTTTTAAAGATAATAATACTCTTAATTGGTTTGATAAGAAGAGGAGTATTCAAATTATAAGTCTTGGTATTCTAATGACCATTTTAAACGGCATGTTTTTTTATGCAGATGCAGGTACTGCTTATGCAGTACAATATGTAACTGGTGGAGACAAAATGATAACTACACAAGGTTTAAAACTTAAATGGTGGGGAAGAATCATTCCGCTTTCTTATGAAACATCTATAAAAGACATTATTGTAAATGCAAATAATGAGCTTCCTAAAAACAGTCAGGGAACTTACAATAGAAAAGCACAAAAATGGGAATTTAGTGATGCAATTAAAGCTGAAATAAGCACTTCTGTTATTGTTGGTGTAAATATCAATGATGAAGACGTATTCTTAAACATGGCAGACAGAAATAAAAGTGAGTCTAAATTAATTTTTGGTAGAGTTTTACCAAATATAGATGCGGCTATAAAAAACACCTGTAAATTAATGGATGCACAAGATTATATTTCTGGACAAGCATCTGATTTCGATAGATATTTTAGAGATCAATTAGAAAATGGAATGTATCAAGTTGAACAATATTATGAAGCTGAAAATTCTAACGAAATTGTTGGAGACACTACTACTATTAGAAAAATTAATGTGGGAAAATCTAGTAAACAGAAAAAATTCAGAATTAAAAAAGATTCAAATGGAAACATTATTAGAGACAATACAAATTCATTAAAACAATATGGCTTAAAAATATATCAGGCACAAGTTACTGGAATCGATTGGGAGACTTCTTTTGATGAGCGTTTAGATCTTCAAAAAAATGAAGTTGCACAAACTCAACTAGAAAAACAACAAGCAGAAAGAGAATATTATAGAGCAAAAAAAGAAGTTGCAAAAGGAGAATCTGAAAAAGCAAAAGAAAGAGCTCGTTTAGAGAAAATTCAAATTCAACAAACAATTGAAGCAGAAACTGAAGCTAAAGTTGCAGGTTTTAACTTAATTAAAGAGAAAAAACAATATGAAGTTGAACAGTTTAAAGCTAAAAGTAAAAAAGTTGCGGCAGATGCTCAATATTATGAAAACGCAAAACTTGTAAGTGCTGGTTTAACTCCACAAGAAAAAGCTGAATGGGAATACAAAACAGCTGTTGGTGTGGCACAACAAATTAAAGACTTGCAGTTGCCATCTACTTATATAGAAGGCTCTAAAGGAAGTAATGATAACGGAAATTTGTTACAATCTTTAATTGGTGCCGATTTAGCTAAAAATATGATGGAAAAGGAGAAATAGCATCAACTAACCAAAAAACAACTTGCTTTCGAGTAAGTTGTTTATTTTTCATTAAATTTGGTAAACAATCTAACCAACAATGAAAAAACAGTTTTTTAAAATTCTCGCAAAAATTAATAAATTGATTTTGCCCTCTTTTACAAAAAAAGAGTTAGATATTTCTAAAGCTTCTAAATTTCAATTGGCAATAATTGGCTGGAGAGCTTATGTAACAATAAATTCACTTTAATTAAATTTTAAAAATTATGACAACAGAACACGTAAAAATATTTTCGGGATCTTCAATTATTGTAAAAGGCTTACAAAACCTTTTAGATGATGAGAAAATTCATTGTTTAGTTAAGGATAAATTTGAATCTGCAAGGTTAGCAGGTTTTGGAGAACAAATGAATTCTGTAGAGCTATTTGTGCTGAATGTAGATTTAGAAAAAGCAAATCTTATTGTAGATGCATATCAAAAAGAAATAAATTCGTAAAAAAACCATAAATAGGCTTTCTAATTAAGAAAATTGCTATTATATTTGCACCCGCTTAACGGCCATGTGGCGCAACTGAATAGCGCACTTGATTACGGCTCAAGAGGTTGCAGGTTTGAATCCTGCCATGGTCACAAAAAAAAGCTTCCAATAATTTGGAAGCTTTTTTATTTTTTAAGATTTAGTAGAAAATTATTAAAATTTCCTTCAAAAAAACGTGGAGGAAAATCTAGATTTAACTTTTTCTGTAACTCTTTATCTTCCCATACAACCTCTAATCCAATCTCTTTATTAAGGTTATAATTATCATCACGATCTGTATAACCACACATTAAATACTTCTTATTTAAATCTCTAAAGAATCTAAAGAATTTCCCCATAATGTAGAAAATTGTCTCGTTACAATCTCCAGTAATATCATATCTGTAAAAAATAGGTATTTCTTCGGTTTTATAATCTATTAAATCTACAGGTCTCAAATCTTTGTTAGAAATTTCTCTACTTTTAAGTTTAAGATATGTACTTTTTTTCAACGGAAGCACTATACAGTGTCCTGCATAAAATCCTGCTGAACCAGTATATAAATAATTTAACTCTGGCAATAACTTAATACTTTCTTTTATTAAATCGTCATTTACATAAAAATCATCTCTTTTTTGGGTATCTATAAAATTACGAATATGCTTTATATCATATTCAAAATCTATTGTTCTAATATTTTTTGATACTATGTCTATCTGATCTTTATACCAACTTAATTTTGGCAATTCATTATTTTGATAAAACAACGAGTACTTTCTTGTTTTAAAATTATAATAGGTAGGTATTGGAACTGCTGCATTTAAATTATGAATTAACTGATAAGGCATTAAAGTTGCCAGAACGATATCTTCTTCTTTTTCAGATTTTATTAAAGTTAAATTTTTCTCCCAACGTTGTATGGTTCTTAAATCGACATTTAATTGAGTTGCTAGATTAGATTGAGATAAGTTATTATATTCTCTATAATCTAAAATTAACTCTCCAATTGAAGTGTATTTTTTCATGTTTTATTTTGATAAACTAATATATAAAAATTTTAATATAAAGACATATAATGCCGTAAACTAAAGCGAATATATATCTTAATTTTGCACTATAGTATTCTATATTAAAATCCCCCTTCATTCCCTAAATTATGCTCACCTCTTTGAGGTGAGTTTTTTTTTATTTTGTAAAATATAAAAAGGCCTTAAACACATGTTTAAGACCTTTTTGTCTAACCAAACTTAGTATAAAACTAACTACTACTATCTTTAATGATCTTTATAGATCCATATACAATTGCTATTAAAAACAAGACGAGTGTATAACCATCAATTGGTAAACCAGGTGGTGGTGGTGGTGGCATTGGTGGTGGTACCACTTGTGCAGAAATTATCGGGGGAAACAATATAATTACTATTAATAATATGTTTCTGTTATTCATTTTTATTCTTGCTTCTGTTTATATGACACATACGTATTTAATAAGTCACATGGTTTTATAAAAAATAAAAAAAACTCAAGAAAATTCTTGAGTTTAATCTAAATATTGTTTGATTGCAATACGATGTTCTGGTATACTTTTATCGTAATTAACTATCAATAATTCGAGTATTTCTGGAACCTGATGCCCTATTTCATTTTTATTCTTAAATTTGGAAACATATAAATTATAGTTAGTATTATTTTCTTCAAAAATTAAAAAATGTGTATCATTTAATTCAGTATAGCTAATTTCATTTCCAGAAAAAGCACCAGATTCATCTTTAAAAAATGAAGAAAATTCGTAATATTTTAAAACGTTTTCCATAATTAAACCAATTCTGCAGATAAACCTAGTTGTAATAATTTAGAACATCTTGGTTCTAAATCTTTATATTCACCAGATTTTACAGTGCATTTACCCTTATAATGAACCAAAGTTGCACATTGTTCTGCTTGCTCAAAAGTATGCTCGCAAACATCAACTAAAGAGTCTATAACGTGGTCAAAAGTATTTACATCATCATTATGTAAAACTATTTCATGTTGAAATGTTTCTTGCTCTAAAACATCTACTTCTTCTTGGATTTTTTCTTTTGTACTCATAATCACAAAATTACAACTTATTGTATTTTAATGCAACCCAATTATTTCTTTCAATAAAAGTCTCTAATTTTAAATCGTATTTAGAAACTTCTGCGTCTATAATAGGGATGTCTTCTTGATAAAAACCACTTAATAACAAAACTCCGTTTTCATTTAAACAATTGGCATACACTTTCATGTCCATCAACAGAATATTTCTGTTAATATTAGCTATTATTACATCATATTTTTTATTGATTAATAATGATGAATCTCCTTCAAAAACGGAAATATTAGTACAGTTATTGCGAGCAACATTTTCTATAGAGTTTTCATAACACCAATTGTCAATATCTATTGCGTCTAAAGGTTTTGCTCCTTTCATTTCAGCAAAAATCGCTAAAATTCCAGTTCCACAACCCATATCTAAAGTTTTCTTATTTTCTAAATCTAACTGCAATAAATGTTGTACCATCATATGCGTAGTTTCATGATGACCTGTTCCAAAACTCATTTTTGGTTCAATAACAATATCATATTTTAAATTAGGATTCTCATGAAAAGGTGCGCGAATACTAACCAAATCATCAACTTGAATTGGAGAAAAATTCTTTTCCCATTCTGCATTCCAATTAGTTTGCGCTACTTCTTTTTGATTGTATTCAATAGTAAACTCATCAGAATTTAAAACAAAAATATTCTCTAAAATTTCTGAATTCCATTCGTTTTTCTGAATAAAAGCTGTTACTCCATTTTCATTTTCAACAAAGCTTTCAAAACCAACATTTCCTAATTCTGCAATTAAAATTTCTGTTGCAGGTTCTTTGGGTGAAACTGTAAAATTGTATTCAATATAAATATTATCCATAATTATTTTTTCTGAAGATGATGCTCTTAAACAAAAAAGCATCAAGATTTAAAAATCTTGATGCAAATTTATTGGTTTTCTTTTGAAGTATTACAAAATAACTTCTATTTATATTGCTACAATAATTGCTTTAAAATCATCTACGTGTAAGGCAGCACCTCCTATTAAACCTCCATCTACATCTGGTTTAGAAAAAATTTCTTCTGCATTTGCTGGTTTTACACTTCCACCATATAAGATAGAAACTCCATCTGCAACTTCTTTATTGTATTTTTTTTCGATAATACTTCTAATAAAAGCGTGCATTTCTTGAGCTTGTTCTGGGCTTGCAGTTTCTCCTGTACCAATTGCCCAAACTGGTTCGTATGCTAAAATAATACTTTTCCAATCTTTAGCTTCTAAATGAAACAAAGCATTAGATAATTGACTTTCTACCACTGCAAAATGATTATCAGATTTTCTATCTTCTAACAATTCTCCAAAACAAAAAATAGTTTCTAATTTATTTTCTAAAACTGCATCTACTTTTTCAGCTAAAGCTGCATCTGTTTCATTAAAATAAGTTCTTCTTTCAGAATGTCCTAAAATAACTGTTTTAATACCAATTGCTTTTAACATATCTGCAGAAATCTCACCTGTATAAGCTCCATTTTTGGCTTGATGCATGTTTTGTGCAACAACTTCTATCTTCGATTTTTTTGCTTTTTTTACAGCAGAAGATAAGTTTACAAACGTTGGTGCAACAATAACACGTGTATTTTTTAAAGATAAATCTTTAATAGATTTATCTAAACTTTTAATTAATTTTTTAGTTGCATCCTTATCATTATTCATTTTCCAGTTTCCTGCTACTATTTTTGTTCTCATATTTATTATTTTAAAACCTTTTTAAGGCTGTTTATAGACTTATTATTAAGCAGTAAATTTAAGAAATGAAAAATAAAAAACTTTTATTCTGATAAATAGTTACTAAAACGATTTATATAGCTTTATTTAATGCTTCATAAATATCATTATCTGAAGCACTTGTTGCTTTAAAAAGGGTAATTCGTCCGTTTTCATCAACAACCAAATATCTAGGAATCCAACCTAAATTTAAAAAATCGACAAATTCTCCTTTCTTCATTCCTTTAGGTAGATTGTAATGTTCGCCTTTTAAATTGTATTTATTAACAGCATATTTCCAAGAAGTTTGTTTAGTATCTACAGATAAAAATAAAAAAACAACTTCAGGAAATTCTTTCTGTAAATTCTTTACTGCTGGTATTCCTTTAAGACAATCTCTACACCAAGAAGCCCAAACATCTATTAAAATCTTTTTTCCTTTATGTTTATTTAGAACATCTTCTATAGTACTAGAATTATTGTCTAATGCTATAACTTTTTCATTTAATGCTTCTTTAGAAAAAGCAGTTGGTTTCTCTAAATTACAACTAACAAAAACGAGAGAAAGTAAGAGTACTATTTTTTTTATCATAATATTTATTTTGACTAGAATATACCATATTCATGTCTTTTATTAAAGTGAAAACTTACAATTTCAATTATAAATTAACCACAAATTTAAGTACTTTTGTAAAACTTATATTTAATTGATGACAACACAAGAATTAGTAGCGCAAATTAAGAAAAAGAAATCCTTTTTATGTATTGGATTGGATGTGGATTTGAATAAAATTCCAACGCACCTTTTAAAAGAGGAAGATCCTATTTTTGCCTTTAATAAAGCTATTATAGATGCAACTCATCATCTTTGTGTCTCCTATAAACCTAACACTGCTTTTTATGAAGCTTATGGAATTAAAGGTTGGCAGTCTCTTGAAAAAACCATTAATTACTTGAATAAAAATTATCCAGAAATTTACACAATTGCTGATGCAAAACGTGGTGATATTGGTAACACCTCTACAATGTATGCAAAAGCTTTTTTTGAAGATTTAGCATTTGATTCTGTTACTGTTGCTCCATACATGGGTAAAGATTCTGTAGAGCCATTTTTAGCGTTTGACAATAAGCATACCATTATGTTGGCTTTAACTTCTAATGAAGGTGCTTTCGACTTTCAAACTAAAACTGTGGAAGGAAAAGAATTGTATAAACAAGTTTTAGAAACTTCTAAATCTTGGAAAAACTCTAAAAACTTAATGTACGTTGTTGGAGCAACAAAGGCAGAATACTTTACTGAAATTAGAAAAATTGTTCCGAATTCTTTTTTATTAGTTCCTGGTGTTGGTGCCCAAGGTGGAAATTTACAAGATGTTTGTAAATATGGATTATCAAAAAATGTTGGATTATTAATTAATTCTTCTCGTGGAATTATTTATGCTTCTAAAGAGGCTAATTTTGCTGAAGAAGCAGCTAAAAAAGCTTTAGAATTACAAGTACAAATGGCTGAAATTTTAAATTAACCCAATGATATTCAAAGACCTAATAAATAATGTTTTTGAATTGAAAAATACTCCCAAACGAATTATTTCTTTAGTACCAAGTCAAACTGAATTACTTGTTGATTTAGGCTTGGAAGATTCAATAGTTGGTGTTACTAAATTTTGTGTTCATCCAACTCATTTGAAGCAAAATAAAACTATTGTTGGCGGAACAAAAACTATCAACATTGATAAAATTAAAGCTTTAAAACCAGATATTATTCTATGTAATAAAGAAGAAAACACCAAAGAAATTGTTGAAATCTGTCAGAAAATTGCACCAACTCATGTTTCTGATATCTTTACTATTGATGATACAATTGAATTAATAAATCAATATGGTAGCGTTTTTTCAAAAGAAAAAGAAGCAAGAACATTAACTTCAATATTAAAAACAGAATTAGAGGATTTTCAGAATTTTATAAAAGACAAACCTTCATTAAAAGTTGCTTATTTTATATGGAAAAACCCATGGATGGTTGCAGCAAACCATACATTTATTAACCACTTACTAAAATTAAATAAGCATGATAATATCTTTGGTAACTTAAATAGATATCCAGAAATTGAATTAAAAGATTTATCTAATGCAGATTTAATTCTACTTTCTTCTGAACCTTATCCTTTTTCAGAAAAACATGTTATAGAACTTAAAGAATACACTAAATCTTCTAAAATAATTTTAGTTGATGGCGAATATTTTTCTTGGTATGGAAGCAGACTAACAAAAGCTTTTAGTTACTTTAAAACTTTAAGAAACAGTATTTAAAATTTCTCTATCTAAATAACTTACTCTATTAATTTTATCTAAAATTTTCATTGCCTTAAAAGCTGCAGTATCACTTTTAGATTCATCTATAAAGCGATATTCATTAGATTTTTCTAAAAGCCTTAAATATCTATCTTCTAGATGTTTTCTATAAATGATTAATTGCTTAATTCTTGACATATTAGTTAAAATTAGTCATTAAATATAAGCAAAAATTCTATTGAAAAATATCTATATTGAATTACTTATTATCTTGTAATGCAAAAACTTGCTTTAAAAGTGCAGTATTTCTTAAACCAACTTTTTCTCTAATTCCTTTTTCTTCAACTTCAATCATTGTAAAAACTCCTTTTAGAGCTTCTTCTGTAACATACTGTGTTAAATCTGGATTCACTTTACTTACAAAAGGAATCGAATTATATCTAGAAATTAAATTACTCCAAACTTTATCTGCACCAACTTTAGAAAAAGACTTATCAATAACAGGACTAAAGCTTGCAAATAAATTATCTGAAGTTTTACTTTTTAAATAAGAAGTTGCCGCGTTTTGATCTCCTAATAAAATATTTTTAGCATCATTAAAAGAAATTTCTTTTACTGCATTTACAAAAATTGGAGTAGCTGTTTTAACTGCATCTTCAGCAGCTCTATTTAAAACTTTAATTCCTTCATCTGCTAAATTACTCAAACCAATGCTTCGCAAACCTTTATCTACAGCTTGTAATTCTTGTGGTAATAAAATTTTAACCAATTCATTTTTATAAAATCCATTTTGCGATGTCAATTTAGAAACCTGGTTTTTAATTCCGTTATCTAAAGCTTGTCTTAATCCATTACCTATTTGTTCTTGAGATAAAACTCCTCCTCCATCTGGTAAATTATTAACTATCTTTTGTAATTCTGAACATCCTGCAAACTGAATTGCAATTACTAAAACTAAAATTCTCTTTATCATTTTTTATAAATTATCTATTTATTGGAAACTTTTATTCTTTAAAAGTCACTTTTATTTAAAACTATCGGTTTTTTTATCGTATCCATAAGGACAATGTTTACACCCACTTTTACAGCAATGACCTCTTTTTAAATGAAATTTCTCTGTAAAAACTTTGTAACCTTGTTCATTAAAATAAAAATCCCCTTCTTCTAAAGGCACTATTTTATTATACATTCTAATTATGTTGTTATTGCAAAAGTAAAACTTTAATCCATAAAAAAAGCGTTCATAAGAACGCTTTTGTATTTATTATTTTTCTGATTCTGGTGGAAATCTAGAAATTATTTCTTTTACAAATTCTTTAATTCTAATTTCTTTTTTCTCTCTGTTTTGCATTTTTAATGCTCCAGTTCCAACACCTTGCCAAACTAACTCTTTCTTTTCTTTATCTATAAAATCTATAAATAAAGTCCCCTCTGTATATTGAGAAACATTAACATTGTTCATTCCATTTCCCATCCAAGGATTCCATCCCCAACCAAATCCATAACCAAAATTGTTTTGATGCACATTTACTTTCTCTCTAGATTTAGTAAAAATGCTCACTAACATATCTGGATTATCAGATTTAGAGAAACCTTTTGCTAATAATTCTGCTTCTATTGCTCTTAAAATTCGTTTTTTATCCAAATCAGAAATTTCTGCTTTGTCTATTCCAGGTTTATAAAAAGCAAAAGTTTTGTATTGATTAAAATCTACTTTTGTGTCGTAATCTGATGTAACTTTTATAGAGCTACAAGAAGTAAGTATTACTGCACTAACTAATAAAAAAAATATTTTTTTCATATTTAATAATTTAAGTTATTGAATCTATTAAAGCATCATCTACCAAATTAGGAAGTGTAACCTGCAAGTTTTTTTCAGTTTTCATTGCTCTTTTAATAGCAAAAACCGCTTCTTTATTTCTTGCCCAACTTCTTCTCGAAATTCCGTTGTTTACATCCCAAAACAACATCGATTCTAAACGTTTAGATGCTGCTTTAGAACCATCAAGAAGCATGCCAAAACCTCCATTTATAACTTCTCCCCAACCAACTCCACCACCATTATGAATAGAAACCCAAGTTGCACCTCTAAAACTGTCTCCAATTACATTTTGTATAGCCATATCTGCAGTAAATTTAGAACCATCATAAATATTAGATGTTTCTCTGTAAGGTGAATCTGTCCCAGAAACATCATGATGATCTCTTCCTAAAACTACTGCTCCAATTTTTCCTTTTTTTATAGCTTTATTAAATGCTTTCGCAATTTTAATTCTTCCTTCTGCATCTGCATATAAAATTCTTGCTTGGCTACCTACAACCAATTTATTTTCTTGTGCGCCTTTAATCCACTGGATATTATCCGCCATTTGTTGCTGAATTTCTTTTGGAGAATTCTTCTTAATCTTCTCTAAAACTTTACAAGCAATTTTATCAGTTATTGCTAAATCTTCTGGTTCCCCTGATGCACAAACCCATCTAAAAGGTCCAAAACCATAATCGAAACACATAGGTCCCATAATATCTTGAACGTAACTTGGATATTTAAAATCGATATTATTATCAGCCATAATATCTGCTCCTGCTCTACTTGCTTCTAATAAAAAAGCGTTTCCATAATCAAAGAAATAAGTTCCTTTTGCTGTATGTTTATTAATTGCTTTTGCATGTCTTCGTAAAGTTTCTTGTACTTTTTCTTTAAATAATTTCGGGTTTTCTGCCATCATTTTATTGGCATCTTCAAAAGAAATATCTGCAGGATAATACCCTCCAGCCCAAGGATTGTGTAAAGATGTTTGATCTGAACCTAAATCTATATGAATATTTTCTGCATCAAACTTTTCCCAAACATCAACGATATTTCCTAAATAAGCGATTGAAACAACTTCTTTATTTGCTTTTGCTTCTTTTACTCTGGCAACTAATTTATCTAAATCTGTAATTTTTTCATCAATCCAACCTTGGTCTAAACGAACTTGCGTAATTTTAGGATTTACCTCCGCACAAACAGTTACACATCCTGCAATATTTCCTGCTTTTGGTTGCGCGCCAGACATTCCACCTAAACCAGATGTTACAAATAAGTTTCCTTTTGGTTCTTTTTTTATTTTTCTGAATCCGTTTAAAACAGTAATTGTTGTTCCGTGTACAATTCCTTGTGGACCAATGTACATATAACTTCCAGCCGTCATTTGTCCATATTGTGAAACTCCCAAAGCATTCATTTTTTCCCAATCATCTGGTTGCGAATAATTAGGGATTACCATTCCGTTTGTAACTACAACTCTTGGCGCATTTTTATTCGATGGAAATAATCCCATTGGATGTCCAGAATACATTGTTAGCGTTTGTTTATCTGTCATTTCAGATAAATATTGCATTGTTAAAAGATATTGTGCCCAATTTTGAAAAACGGCTCCATTTCCACCATAAGTGATTAGCTCATGTGGATGTTGCGCAACTGCATAATCCAAATTATTCTGAATCATTAACATTATTGCTTTTGCTTGTTCAGATTTTCCTGGATATTCAGCAATATCTCTTGCTTTCATTTCATAATCTGGGCGAAAACGATACATGTAAATTCGTCCGTATTTTTCTAATTCTTCTGCAAATTCTGGTAGTAATTCTGCATGATGTTTTTTATCAAAATAACGTAGTGCGTTTCTTAATGCTAATTTTTTCTCATCTGCAGATAAAATATCTTTTCTTTTTGGGGCATGATTTATTTCTGAATCAAATGCTTTTTTTGAAGGTAAATTATTAGGAATTCCTTGTTTAATTTGTTCTTTGAATGTCATTTTATACATTGTTTATTTCCTTAAAAAGGAAAAATTGAATTGAAATAGATTTAATTCTGTGTAAAAAATAACGAAAACTATGGATAACGAATGTCTGCTCTGTGATATTGAGCTTCAATTCGTTTTTTATATTTTAAGTTGATAAAATCCATTTTGTTGGTTTCTACAAATATATTTAATTTGGACTGATATTTGTTTAGATTTGATTATGATTTTAATTTCAAAATTTATCGTTCCCAAAGGTTTTACAGGAATTACACTTTTTCCATTTATATTTTTGAAGGAAACTGATTTTAAAGATGATAAAATCTTGGTAAATCACGAAAAAATTCATTTAAAACAACAGTTAGAATTATTAATAATCTTCTTCTATATTTTTTATCTATTTGAATGGTTTATCAAACTTATTAAATATAAAAATATTTATATTGCTTATAAAAACATCAGTTTCGAACGTGAAGCTTATCTAAATGAAAAAGATTTTAACTACACTAAAAACAGAAAATTTTGGGCATTTTTAAATTATTTATAAACCTTTCTCTTTGTTTGCTACTTTTCGGAAATTGTAACAAACCTAAGAAACAAAAAACTGCAGAGATTGTATCTATTAAAGTTGATACAATTCCTAAAACACCAAAATATCTCACTAAAAATTATGTTTTAGGAAAGTTCGATTACACTAAAAATGCTGATTTCGTTTTGGTTCCTAAAGAACTTTCCAACAAAAAAATATATTTACGTAAAGAAGTATTAGAAGCATTTTTAGAAATGAAAAAAACTGCAGAAAAAGAAAAAATCACATTTAAAATTATTTCTGGTACTCGAAATTTTAGTCATCAAAAAAGAATTTGGAATTATAAATGGAATACAAAATATAAAACCCTTCCTCCTTTAAAAAGAGCAAAAAAGATTTTAGAATTCAGTTCTATGCCATCAACCTCTAGACATCATTGGGGAACAGATTTGGACATCAACAGTTTAAATAATTCTTATTTTACAAAAGGAACAGGTTTAAAGGAATATAATTGGTTGTTAAAAAATGCTTCAAAATTTGGTTTTTATCAAGTTTACACTTCAAAAGAAAATGGAAGAACAGGTTATTATGAAGAAAAATGGCATTGGACGTTTTTACCACTTTCATCAACCTATTTAAACTATTACAATACACATATTACATTAAATGATATTGGTGATTTTGAGGGTTCTGAATATGCAAAAGAACTAAACATCATCAAAAATTATGTAAATGGTGTTAATTTAGAAATTTTAAAACCTTAAGAATTTCACAAAACAATCGTTATTTTTTGAAAATTCCGTAAATTGCAAGCCTAGAATCAAACATTTATTACGAATGGAGCAAATAAAACCATATAAACCTACACATAAAGTAAGAATTGTAACTGCAGCAGCATTATTTGACGGACATGATGCCGCAATTAATATTATGCGTAGAATTATACAATCTACTGGAGTTGAAGTGATTCATTTAGGTCATGACAGAAGCGTTGAAGAAGTGGTGAATTGCGCCATTCAAGAAGATGCAAATGCGATTGCGATTACTTCTTATCAAGGAGGACATAATGAGTATTTTAAATACATGTTCGATTTATTGCAAGAAAGAGGTGCAACTCATATCAAAATTTTTGGTGGTGGAGGAGGCGTAATTCTTCCTGAAGAAATTAAGGAATTAATGGATTATGGAATTACCAGAATTTATTCTCCAGATGATGGACGTGAGTTAGGTTTACAAGGAATGATAAATGATTTGGTGAAAGCCTCCCTTAATCCCTCCAAAGGAGGGAAACACTCTGCTGGCAAAGTTTGTAATGAAGATGGAGATTGGTTGTTAGAACTGGGAAATGAAAAGGTTTTAGAAAATTTAAAAAATAAAAATGTAAATACAATAGCTCGTCTAATTTCTTTAGCCGAAAATAATCATACAGATTTCGAAAAGATTTTTCAAAAAGATTGGAGTTCTTCCCCTTTGGGGAAGTTAGATGGGGCTTCTTCTTGTCCCGTTCTTGGAATCACAGGAACTGGTGGAGCAGGAAAATCTTCTTTAGTGGATGAATTGGTTAGGCGTTTTTTAATTGATTTCCCAGAAAAAACAATCGGTTTAATTTCTGTAGACCCTTCTAAAAGAAAAACAGGTGGTGCACTTTTAGGAGACAGAATTCGTATGAATGCAATTAATAATAAGCGTGTTTATATGCGTTCTTTGGCAACTCGTCAGTCTAATCTTGCCTTGTCTAAATATGTAAACGAAGCAATTCAGGTTTTAAAAGCTGCAGAATTCGATTTAATAATTTTAGAAACTTCTGGAATTGGACAATCAGACACAGAAATCATAGAACATTCAGATACTTCTTTATATGTAATGACACCAGAATTTGGTGCTGCAACACAATTAGAAAAAATTGATATGTTGGATTTTGCAGATTTAGTGGCAATTAATAAGTTCGACAAGCGTGGTGCTTTAGATGCAGTTAGAGATGTAAAAAAGCAATACATGCGCAACAATAATTTGTGGGATGTTCATATGGACGATATGCCAGTTTATGGCACAATTGCTTCTCAATTTAACGATCCAGGAATGAATACGTTGTACAAACGTATTATGGATAAATTGGTCGAAAAAACAAATGTCGATTTAAAATCTTCGATGGAAATTACCAAAGAAATGTCTGAAAAGATATTTGTAATTCCACCAAGCAGAGTTCGTTATTTGTCTGAAATTGCAGAGAACAACAGAGCATATGACAAGAAGGTAAACGACCAAGTTGTAGTTGCTCAAAAATTATATGGAATTTATCAAACGATAGAATCTATTCTAAATTCTTCTATTGAAATCACTAAAACAGGTTTAAATGAAGATGCTATTTTAGAGAAAACAGCTACTGAAGAAAAAGAATTTATCAAATTATTATTGGCTCAATTTGAGAAAGTAAAACTGAATTTCGATCCACTAAATTGGGAAATCATTTTAAAC
Organism: Polaribacter pectinis; assembly: GCF_014352875.1. Taxonomy (NCBI): domain Bacteria; kingdom Pseudomonadati; phylum Bacteroidota; class Flavobacteriia; order Flavobacteriales; family Flavobacteriaceae; genus Polaribacter; species Polaribacter pectinis. Next base: position 170,396 of record NZ_CP060695.1, on the reverse strand, counting down.
TGGGCTGAAAAAGTTCAGAAATATAAAGATCCTATTTATACGTTTAAAGTTCGTGATAAAGAGATAAAAATTGAAACACATAGTGAGTCACTTTCTCATTCTCAAATTCCGAAAGTTGCCCTACCAAAATACCAAGCTTGGGGAGATTTATTACGTTGGAATTTACAAGAAAATGTTCCTGGAGAATTCCCATTCACTGCAGGATTGTATCCATTTAAAAGAACAGGAGAAGATCCAACAAGAATGTTTGCTGGTGAAGGAGGCCCAGAAAGAACCAATAGAAGGTTCCATTATGTGAGTTTAGGAATGGACGCAAAACGTCTTTCCACAGCTTTCGACTCTGTAACTTTATATGGAAACGATCCTGGACACAGACCCGATATTTATGGTAAAATTGGAAACGCAGGTGTTTCAATTTGTTGTTTAGATGATGCTAAAAAATTGTATTCTGGTTTTGATTTAAGTCATCATATGACTTCTGTTTCTATGACCATAAATGGCCCAGCACCCATGTTGTTAGGTTTCTTTATGAATGCTGCCATTGATCAGAATTGTGAGAAATACATCATCGAAAATAAATTAGAAAAACAGGTTGAAGCGAAATTTAAAGAAATTTACGAATCTAAAGGTTTAGACAGACCAGTTTATCAAGGAAAATTACCTGAAGGAAATAATGGTTTAGGTTTAAGGCTTTTAGGTTTAACTGGAGATTTGGTTTTACCTTCAGAAGTTTATCAAAAAATAAAAAAAGACACTTTAGCGCAAGTTAGAGGAACAGTACAAGCAGATATTTTAAAGGAAGACCAAGCACAAAATACGTGTATTTTCTCAACAGAATTTGCATTAAGATTGATGGGTGATGTGCAAGAGTATTTCATTGAAAAACAAGTTAGAAACTTTTATTCGGTTTCTATTTCTGGGTATCATATTGCTGAAGCTGGCGCAAATCCAATTACACAATTGGCATTAACATTATCAAACGGATTTACTTACGTAGAATATTATTTAAGTCGTGGAATGGATATTAATAAATTCGGACCTAACTTATCTTTTTTCTTTTCAAACGGAATTGACCCAGAATATTCTGTAATTGGTAGAGTTGCTCGTAAAATTTGGGCAAAAGCGATGAAAAATAAATACGGAGCCAATTCAAGAGCACAAATGTTAAAGTATCATATTCAAACTTCTGGACGTTCTTTACACGCGCAAGAAATTGATTTTAATGATATTAGAACAACGCTTCAAGCTTTGTATGCAATTAACGATAATTGTAATTCCTTACACACAAATGCGTATGATGAAGCAATTACAACACCAACTGAAGAATCTGTAAGAAGAGCGATGGCTATTCAATTAATCATCAATAAAGAATTAGGTTTAACGAAAAACGAAAACCCGATTCAAGGTGCATTTATTATTGAAGAATTAACGGATTTAGTGGAAGAAGCTGTCTTGTTAGAGTTTGATAGAATTACAGAACGTGGTGGTGTTTTAGGAGCGATGGAAACGATGTATCAACGTTCTAAAATTCAGGAAGAAAGTTTGTATTATGAAACATTGAAACATAATGGGAAATTTCCAATTATTGGAGTAAACACATTTTTGAGCTCAAAAGGTTCGCCAACAGTTCAGCCAGCAGAAGTTATACGTGCTACTGAAGAAGAAAAGCAGTTTCAAATTCAGACTAAAGAATTATTGAACAAAGCGAATCCGAATAAAGTTGTGGAACAAATTGCAATTTTACAAGAAGCGGCCATTCAAAATGAAAACTTATTTGACAAATTAATGGAAGCAACCAAAGTTTGTTCTTTAGGGCAAATTACTGAAGCTTTGTTTAAAGTTGGTGGGCAATATAGGAGAAACATGTAAGCAGAGAACCAAAATTCTAATAAGAATTTTGTGTGAATCGCTTATCCCGCTATTTCAGCGGGATCTTATAGTTGTAAAATTCACTTATTTCGATAAAACTAAAGCTTAGACTTTTTAAAATAAAACCAAAATCCGCACAAATTGTGCGGATTTTGGTTTTATTTAGTTTCAAATTTTAATACTTCTTATATTCAGTTTTACCAGATTTCAAGTAATTAATAATATGCTCTACAGCTCTTTCTTTTGCTTTATTTAATGTTTTAGTAAAATCAAACATAAAAACGGATTCTTCACCAATAACTACAAAATCTATAATTTCTTTGTCGTTTTTTGCATCATAAATTTCTACTTTTACATTTATAACACAATACTCAACAGAAGTTGTATTATTCATTCCTACTCCATTCATTCCCATTCCTCCAACATTATTCCACTCTACTCTGTTCGCAATTTCGAAATTTGAAAAATAAATAACATAGTCGGAATTTTCTGTATTTACATTTTCGTATTTAAAACTGTTATTGTCTATTAAAATATTAGAAAAAAGATTATTTGTAAGTCCTTTATTGGAAAACTCTTCCATAAAGTCTAATGTGAAATCACCTTTTTCTGGGAAATTTTTCTCGAATGTTTGTTTAAACTCATTTACTCTTACATTATCTGTTGCAAAAACAATAACTTTCTTGGTTTCTGGTGTTTTAATATCTTCTTTTTTAGAAATATATTGCACATATTGTTTGTTTACTTTACAAGAAGATAAACTAACTACTGCTATTAAAAGGGCGATGATTATAACTAATTTACTTTTCATTTTTATTATTTAAGTGGCGAAACTACACAATTTTGAAAGGTTTACTAACTTTTAAAAACAACTTTGTTTTCTACAGAAACTTCAGAACCTTCTAACAATAGTACTGAACTTGGTTTTTGATTATTCAAAAACCCAAAATCTGTTCCATAATTGGCTTCAAAATCTACTTGAATTTCGTGTTTTGTAACTGGGTAATATTCCCAAGTTGGGTGTTTTACTTCGTATTCTGTAGTTTTATTATCGTTCATTTTGGAATATCCCCAATAATGTTCTGCTATAAATTCTATTTGTGAATTTTCTTCTATTTTTTGAGATTTTGTTTCTGCTTCTACTGAAACTTTTTCCCATTTGTTATTCACTTTCCATTCATAAGAAATATCCATTTTATTAGTATCTATATTCCAAGAATGTTTCATGGGTAAAGTTTGATAATGCTCGTTATAAAATACATTCGCCACAAAAGTAAGCATTCGTTTTGGCACAATTTCTTTAATGAAAACCACACCTCTTTTTACTTCACCTTCTACTTTTCTTTTTACATAAAAACGAAGGTTAACCTCTTCAAAATTTATATGAAATGGGACTTTTATGCCTAACAATCGTGTATTCAAAAACATAAAACCGACTAAACTTACATAGCATTTTCCTTCAAAAGTGTCTATTTCTGTTCCTTTTGGCACATATTTTTGTAATATTTCTGGCTGTACATCATAATTCGCCATGATTAACTTTCTCCATTCTGCTTTTAAAAAACTCATATTCTTTTAATTTTCTTTAGTCATTTTTCCTAAATTTATTTTCTCTGCTTTCGTAAACTTTATTTCTCTTATCTCACACATATCTTGCCATAAATATTTACTTCCTTTTAATCTTTTTGTTTGTCTTACTCTTCTTTGAAAAGCTCGTGCTTCTTTTTCTGTTGCCTCCCTTTTTATGCCTAATTCTCCATAGAGTTTTACTCCTGCATACTCATCAAACTTCATTTTAAATAATGATTTTAACCAAAACCATTTGCTACTATTTACAGCCAATACACAAATGTTTTTATTCGTTTTTTCGTTTGATTTTAGTTTTGTCACAAACTTTTCAAAATAAAAACCAGTCTGATTATCATTTAAAAACAAAGAACCAATTGGTGTTACTGTTGGCTGATTCTTTTCATTTACAGACGCAATAGAAACGTGCATATTTGTTCCAAAAGATTTGCTAAAATGAGTTCTAATTTTTTGCCAGTTTTCTTTTATGTTGATTTCCATGTTATTTATTTTATTGGAAGTAAATCGTTAAAAATATATTATTGAAGAAAAAGTGAGAAATAATTTTATTTATGCTGTAATTTCAAACTTTCAATAATTATTGAAATATAAATAATTTAATTCTTATTGATAGATTTTGTATCTTCATTTAAAATTAAAAATCAATGAAATTATTAGGAATAGGCTCAAGAATTAATCATAACGATTATGGTTTTGGAGTCGTTACAAACGTAGATAGCAAACAATATTGGGTAACTTTTCAGGAAAACGGATTGGAAACAATTCCTTTAAATGACGAATTCGAAACAATCGAAGCTGTTGAAAATGAAGTAGATTCAGTTTCTTTTATGGATGTAGAAAGTAGTCTTAAAAAGATTTTAAGACAATGGTCTGATGTTACTGAAATTGCACCAATTGCAGACAAATGGAAAAAAGGGACACTAATTATGCAACCTGCAGATTCGAGCTTGTCAAACAAAGAAATCCCTATTGACACATTTTTTCATAAAATTGTTATGGTTAGAGATCGAATTCGTGTAATGGAACAAAAAATAAATTCAAGCAAAACTTTAGATGACCAAGATAAAATTGATTTGCAACAATATATCACCAGAATTTATGGAAGTTTAACCACTTTTAATGTCTTGTTTAAGATGAAATCAGATCATTTTACGGGAGTAAAATCAAAATAAATATATTTTTTTGCATCTTTTTCAAAATTTGTTTGTCTACTATATGAACATTAAAATTAAATAAGATGAAAAATTATAAAAATGAATGTACTTGTAACTGTGAAGGTTGCAAAACTGGAGAATGTAAAAATTGTACGTGCACAAACTGTACTTGTAGTAATTGTAATTGTTAATATTTCTGTCATTTCGAGCGGAGTAGAAAAATCTTTACAATAAAAAGACCTTTCGACTGCGCTCAAGGTGACAAAAACAAAAATAAGGAATGACCACAAACCAAGTTTGGACAAAACATCATTTAGATTTACAAAAATTCATCATCAGCAAAGTGAAAAATATCACCATTGCTGATGATCTTTTACAAGACACTTTTTTGAAAATTCACACAAAATTGCACACCTTAAAAGATGATAGTAAATTAAAATCTTGGTGTTTTACTATTGCTCGAAACTCAATATTAGATTACTGGAAATCAACAAACAAAACTTTTGAAATAGCAGATTTAGAAACAGAGACTGAATCTGAAATCAATAAAAACAAACACACAGAACAAGATTGTTTACGTGGTATTTTAAACACACTTCCAAAGAAATATAGAACTCCTTTATTTTTATCTGACATAAAAGGTTTGAAACAACAAGAAGTTGCAGATCAATTAAAACAAACCTTACCTACTACAAAATCTCAAATTCAAAGAGCACGAAAATTAATCGCACAAGGTTTTATGGATTGTTGTGGTTTTGTAATGAATGAAGAAGGGAATTTAGTTGGGGAAATTCAAGATAAAGCAGATTGTAAAGTTTGTAATTAATTTAACAAAGTATTTCTTCATTTTTTATTTATCTTGGTAACATTAAATTACCTAAAAGATGAAAGAACTTAAGAAAGAAGATATTAGTCAAGAAGTATTTGATTTATATGACGATTATGCACACAACAAAATAGATAGAAAACAGTTTCTACAAAAACTATCTTTATTTGCAGTTGGCGCAATTACATTACCTGCTTTATTGAGTTTTATTTCGCCTAATTATATGGATTCTATTTTGGTACAACCAAATGACCCAAGATTAAAATCGGAAACTATTCATTATGAATCGCCAAAAGGCGGAAAAAAGATGAAAGGTTTACTTTCTATTCCTAAAGATACCAAAGGAAAATTACCTGGAATTATTGTTGTTCACGAAAACCGTGGATTGAATCCTTATATTAAAGACGTTGGTAGAAGAGCTGCTTTAGAAGGTTTTATAACACTTGCTCCAGATGCTTTGGCGCCTTTGGGTGGTTATCCAGGAAATGATGATGAAGGAAGAGCAATGCAGAAAAAGAGAGATAGAAATGAAATGTTAGAAGATTTTATTGCTGGTTATAATTATCTTAAAAATCACGAAAATTGTAATGGAAAAATTGGTGTAGTTGGTTTCTGTTTTGGTGGTTGGATTTCTAATATGATGGCTGTAAAAATTCCTGATTTAGCAGCTGCAGTTCCTTACTATGGTAGACAACCAGAAAAGGAAGATGCTGTAAAAATTAAAGCGCCTTTATTATTACAATATGCTGGTTTAGATAAAAGAGTGAATGAAGGTTGGCCAGCTTTTGAGAAAATTTTAAAAGCAAATAATATTGTACATGAAGCGCATTTTTACCCAGACGTAAATCATGGTTTTCATAACAATACAACCCCAAGATATGATGAAGAAGCTGCAGATTTATCATGGGAAAGAACCATCGCATTCTTTAAGAAACATGTAAAATAATATTTCGACTTTGCGAGTAAGAATGACGAAGCAATCCGTTTTTTCACGATAATTTAAGTACTTTTATCCTTTAAATAGGTAAGGTGAAGAATAAACAATTAATCAGCAGAGAATTAGAAAACTTTTACAACAAAGCTTCAGAAGAAACTCGTCTTGAAAAAGGAATGGGAATTTTTGAATTTGAACGTATAAAAGAACTTATAGAACTTCATATTAAAAACAAAAAATCTACCATCATTGATGTTGGTGGAGGAACAGGAAAATACGCTGAATGGCTTTCAAACAAAGGTCATAAAGTTCAATTAATTGAGCCCGTTTTAAAACACATTAAATTAGCTGAAAAAAGAGCAAAAAAACTTCAGAATCCGTTTTCAGTAACAATTGGTGAAGCTACAAAATTGCCTTACAAAGATAATTCTGCGGATTTAGTAATTCTTCATGGACCTTTATATCATTTGCAAAAAAGAGAAGATAGAATTCACGCTATTTTAGAAGCAAAAAGAGTTTTAAAAAAAGGCGGAATTATTTTGGGTTTTGCAATTAATTACACTGCTTCTACTTTGGTTGGTTTAATGAATGGAATGATTCATGCCAACTCTTTTTTTGATATGTGTAAAGAAGAATTAACTACAGGAATTCATAATGCTCCAAAAGATTTCCCTTTTTTGTTGGCTGATGCATATTATCACAAACCACAAGATTTAAAGGAAGAGTTTTTAGAACAAGATTTAGATTTTATCAACTTATTTGCTGTGGAAAGTTTAATTTGGTTAGACAGCGAATATTTTGTAAATATGCTAGATAAAAAGAAATCGAAGACTTTAAAAGAGTTGCAAAAAATCACTCAAAATGATGAGTATTTATTACCTTTTAGTCCTCATATGATGATTGCAGTAAAGAAATAATCGTATAAATTCTAAACTGGATAAAAGAAAATAAGCTGGAAAAAGAGAAAAATAAAAAACAAAATTGGGTTATTTGTTCAGATTGTAAAGGGTTTGGTCAAAAAATTAAAAGCGTTCGTAAAAAAGCGAAATTAAAATACCAAGAAGCTTTAACTCAATTTGAGAAAACAAATTCTGAAGGTAAAGTGCCAAAACTTCCAAAAGCACAAATATCTACTTGTCCAAATTGTAATGGATCTGGTTTAGTTTCCTCTTCTACTCTACCTAAAGCTGACAAAGAAAACCTCCCACATATTGCTATTATTGGTGGTGGAATTGGTGGCGTTGCATTAGCTGTAGCTTGTTTACATCGTAAAATACCTTTTACACTTTATGAAAGAGACAGTAATTTTCAAGAACGTTCTCAAGGTTATGGACTTACTTTACAGCAAGCCAGTAAAGCTATGGCAAGATTAGGGATTGTTTCTTTAGAAAATGGTGTAACCTCTACCAAACATATAGTGCATACAACAGAAGGAGAAGTCATTGGCGAATGGGGAATTAGAAAATGGGGAAGATCTGACGCTAAATCATCTCCTAAAAGAACTAATATTCATATTGCAAGACAAGCTTTACGTTTGGCTTTGTTAGAACAATTAGGTGAAAAAAATGTTGTAAAATGGGGACATCAATTAGTAGATTTTAAAGAGTCTGAAGAAAATATAACTTTAAATTTCAGAGTAAATAACGACATAAAAAGCACAAAAGTAGATCTTGTTGTTGGAGCAGATGGAATTAGAAGTACAGTAAGAAAACTATTAATTGGTGAAGAAAAAACACCTTTGCGTTATCTTGGCTGTATTGTTATTTTAGGTATTTGTCCATTAAATTCTCTAAAAAATATTGAAAGTCCTTTATTAGATTCTGCTACCGTTTTTCAAACAGCAAATGGAAATGAAAGAATTTATATGATGCCTTATTCTTCGGAAGCAATTATGTGGCAGTTAAGTTTCCCTTTGTCAGAAAAAGAAGCAAAAGAATTAAATCTTAGAGGAACAAAAGCACTTAAAGAAGAAGCTTGTAAAAGAACACAATGGCACAAACCAATTCCTCAAATTATTGCAGCTACTCAAGAGAATGAAATTTCTGGTTATCCTGTATATGACAGAGAATTGTTGAAGCCAGAGTTATTAGAAAAAGCTGAAAAAGTTACACTAATTGGTGATGCTGCTCACCCAATGAGTCCGTTTAAAGGACAAGGTGCAAACCAAGCATTGTTAGATGCATTATCATTAGCAAGAATAATTGCAAAAAAATGCAAAGCATCATCTAAATGGAAAGAAATTGGAATTAGAAAAACTGTATTAGCCACTTTTGAAGAAGAAATGATAAAACGTAGTTCTTCTAAAGTAAAAAGTTCTGCTGAAGCTGCACAATTATTACATTCTGAAATTGTACTTTATAAAGGTGATGGCCCAAGAGGAAAACATAGAGAAACAAAAGACCTTTAATTATTTGTTTTGCATGTTTAATTACAAGTTTGGTAAATAAATTTATAATTTTCTTTCCTAAAAATTTAACTTACCTCCTCTTCTTACTTTTAGGCGCTCTACTCACCTTCTTTTTTCTTCTATTAAAAGGCACAGCATCATCAAAAGTATTTTTAGTTTCTTTTGCTTGTTTGTTCTTTTTCCAAGAATTAGTCTCTGGTAATAATTTTTTCAATAAATCTTGTCTACCAACCTTATTTAAGGTGTTACGAATCCAATCTTTGTTTTCTTTTTTATACCAAAAGAAAAATTTATGTTGGTCTTCACGCTCCTTTTTTGTTTTTGGAGTTTTAGTTGGTTTTAAAGTATAAGGATGATATCCTGAATAATAAATAACTGTTGCAACTGTCATTGGAGTTGGCGTAAAACCCTGAACTTGTTCCAATTGAAAACCCATATCTTTCGTTTCAGCTGCCAAATTTGCCATATCTTCTACTTCACTAGCAGGATGACTTGAGATAAAATAAGGAATCAATTGAAGATTCAATTTCTTCTTGATATTTATCTTATCAAAACGCTCTTTAAACATGTGAAAATATTTAAAAGAAGGTTTACGCATCAACTTTAAAACTGGGTCAGAAGTATGTTCTGGTGCTACTTTTAAACGACCAGAAACGTGTTTTGTCATTACTTCTTCTGTGTATGCATCCAACTCTTTTGGGTCTGCATTTTTATTGAATTCTGGCACCAACATATCATGTCGAATTCCACTTCCAATAAAAGATTTTTTAATTTTCGGATGTTTATCAACTGCTTGATACAACTCCGTTAAAGGTTTGTGAGAGGTATCTAAATTAGAACAAATCACTGGCGAAATACAACTTGGTGCAACACATTTGTCACAAATAGATTGTACTTTTCCTTTCATCTGATACATATTTGCAGAAGGTCCACCAATATCAGATAAATACCCTTTAAAGTCTGGCATATTTGCCACTTTATCAATTTCTTTTAAAACCGATTCTTGACTTCTACTCGCAATAAATTTTCCTTGATGCGCAGATATTGTACAAAAACTACAACCACCAAAACATCCTCTGTGAATATTTATCGAGAATTTTATCATTTCAAACGCAGGTATTGGTCCACGTTTGTTATATTTTGGATGTGGTAAACGTGTAAAAGGCAAATCGAAAGAACCATCAATTTCCTTTTCTGTCATTGTTGGAAAAGGCGGATTTATCATTAACGTTTTTCCAGCAACTTCCTGCAAAATTCTTCTTGCTTTTAACTTATTCGATTCTTGTTCAATCGTTTTAAAGTTCGAAGCAAATGTTTTTTTATCTTTCAAACATGCCTCATGAGAGTTGATTGTAACATCATCCCAATCATTTACAACCGGCATTTTTTCTGTTTTTGTATCAATAAAAACAGCGGTTTGTTTTATGTTTTTTAAGCTCGAAAACGGAACACCTTTTTGCAATAATTCTACAATTTCACGCAAAGGTTGTTCGCCCATTCCATAGACTAACATGTCAGCTTTCGACGTTTCTAAAATCGTTGGCAACAACTTATCAGACCAGTAATCGTAATGCGTTACACGTCTTAAAGAAGCTTCAATTCCACCAATTAAAACTGGCACTTCTGGGAATTTTTCTTTTAATATTTTTGAGTAAACCGAAGTTGCATAATCAGGTCTAAAACCCTTATCACCATTAGGTGTGTATGCATCTTTATCTCTACGTTTTTTACTTGCTGTATAATTAGAAACCATTGGATCCATACAACCACCAGTTACTCCAAAAAACAATCTTGGTTTTCCTAATTTTTCGAAATCTTGCAAGTTATCATTCACACTTGGTTGTGGCACAATTGCCACTCTTAAACCGTAACTTTCTAAAATTCTTCCAATTACAGCTGGCCCAAATGACGGATGATCCACATACGCATCTCCACTAAATAAAATCACGTCCAATTCCTCCCAACCACGAATTTTTACTTCCTTGTTTGTTGTTGGCAACCAGTCTGTTAATTGATGTTTATTTGTTTCTTGCATAGTTTGCAAAAATACGAGAATTTTATTTGAAAAAAACGTTTAATTCAGAAAAGTGAATCAGAAATATTAAATTAAGTTTTATATTTTTTTGAAGCTATTTCCAGCTTTCACTACTCGCTTTTTTTATTCAAAAAAGAATAAAAAGAGCTCAAACAAACCGTTCAATCTGGGCTAAACTTGTTTGCTAACTTATAGCAATATTCCCAAATCAGTAATTACTCAACAATCAAATGAGGAACATTCTCTAATTCCCAATCTATAACCAAACCACCAGCCAACGATTTTGTTACTTCTTTACCGTATAAAAACTCACATAAATACAATGCCGCTTCAAACGATTTTGCACCACCAGCTGACGTTATATATTTTCCATCGTGGACAAATAAAACGTCTTTTCTAACATCTAAAGTTGGGAACATTTCTCTCATTTTATCGATGTCAGAAGGAAAAGTTGTGGAAACTTTGTCTTCTAATAACCCTGCTTTTGCCAAAACAAATGCGCCATCGCAATGAGAAGTAACGTAAATTGCTTCTTTATCTACTTTTTGTACAAAGTCAATCATAGCTTTGTCTTCTAAATCGGAATCTAAATGATGCTCTGCAGATGGAACTACTAAAATATCGATTTTTGGTAACGAATCTTTTAAATAATTAAAGTCAGGTAGAATTCGCATTCCTTCGAAAGTAGTAATTGGTTTGTCTGTATTTGCTACAGTAAAAACATTCATCGCTTTAATATTCTTTCTAAAAATAGTATGCTGAAAAATATCAAATGGTGCAGTTAGTTCTGTATTAAAAGTCCCATCCATAATTAGGAAAGCAACATTGTATCTGTCTTTTTCTAATTTCGGAAACGTTTTTTCTACTGTTGTGCTTTTTGTGTCTTCAACTTTGGAAACACAACCAATAAACAGCATTAAACCTATTATGTAAAGGAATTTATTCATCTTCTAAAATGTTTTTCACAAAATTAGTGTTTCCTTTTTTAAATATCTAAAATCATTGAGTTTTAGATATTTTTAGCTTATAAATTCTTTTAAAATACCGTAATTATTCTAATTCTTTAAAGTTTGCAAACAGGTTTAGCCCAGATTGAAGTGGCATCCTTTTTGTTTTTCACAAAAAGATATAACGTAAAGCTGGAAATAGCTTCTAATAAAAATAGAAATCATTTTAACAAAAGAATTTTACACAACTCTTTTTAGTTTCGTAGATTTATGCCAAACTAATTTAACTTAACATGAAAAAAGTTCTCCTTTTAACCATTTTTAGTCTATTTCTTTTCAGTTCTTGTAATCCTACAAAGGAAAAAGAAGATAAAAAAGATACGTATGTTACCGATAATTACACTAAAAAAGAGGTAAATATTACAATGAGAGATGGTACAAAGCTCTACACAACCATTTATTCTCCTAAAGATACTTCTAAAAAATACCCGATTTTAATGCAGAGAACGCCTTATAGTTCTGCGCCTTATGGAGAAGGAAAAATGAAAACCAAAATTGGCCCAAATGTTCATTTAATGAAAGAAGGAAATATTGTTGTGTACCAAGATGTGCGTGGACGTTGGATGAGTGAAGGTGTGTATGATAACATGCGTGCTAATATTCCGAATAAAAAAGAAAACGAATCTGATGAAGTTTCTGATACATATGACACGATTGATTGGTTGGTAAAAAACGTAGAAAACAACAACGGAAATGTTGGAACTTGGGGAATTTCTTATCCTGGACATTATGCAACCGTTTCTACAATAGATGCACATCCTGCATTAAAAGCGGCTTCTCCACAAGCTTGTATTGGCGATTTTTTCTTTGATGATTTTCATCATAATGGAGCATTTTTATTAAGTTATTTTAGAGCGATTTCGCTTTTTGGAACGTATAAAGACACACCAACAGATTCTGCTTGGTACTCTTTTCCGAAGATGAATTCGCAAGATCAATATCAGTTTTTCTTGGATAAAGGCCCTTTAAAAAACTTGAATGAATATTTTCAATATGATAAATTGGATGTAAAAACTGCTGAAAATAAAGATAGAATCGACGATTTTTTCTGGAAAGAAATTACAGAACACCCAAATTACGATTCGGTTTGGAAAAGTAAAGGAATTATACAACATATGGACAAAGTTCCATCTACAGTAGCAACTATGATTGTTGGTGGTTGGTTTGATGCAGAAGATTTATATGGACCTTTAGAAACCTATAAAGGAATTGAAAAAAACGGAAAAGACAATTATAATACACTTGTTTTTGGGCCTTGGGATCATGGAAAATGGGCAAGAAATACTGTGAAAAATTATGTTGGTAATTATTATTTTGGAGATTCAATTTCTTTAAATTTTCAAAAAAATATTGAAACCAAATTCTTTAATCATTTCTTAAAAGGAAATGGAGATAAAAATTCTGGTTTGCCTGAAGCGTATGTTTTTGATTCTGGTAAGAAAGAATGGAAAAGTTACGATGCTTGGCCTCCAGAAAATGTTGAGAAAGAATCATTTTTCTTAAATTCTGACCAAGAATTAAAAAAGACTCATAATGGAAAATTCACTAAAAAAATCGATTTTATTAGTGATGTAAAACGTCCTGTTCCTTATTCTGAAGATATTAAAACGGTTTTTACACCAAGAAAATACATGACAGATGACCAACGTTTTGCGGCAAGAAGACCAGATGTTTTGGTTTTTGAAACGGATATTTTAACGGAAGATTACACATTGGCTGGAGATATTTTGGCAAAACTAAAAGTAGCAACTACAGGAACTGCAGCAGATTGGATTGTGAAGGTGATTGATGTGCATCCTTCAGAAATTGTAACTGATAAAGAAAATGATAAATTACAAGATCATTTAAAAATGAGTAACTATCATTTAATGGTTAGAAGTGAAGTTTTACGTGGACGTTTTAGAAATAGTTTTGAGAATCCTGAACCTTTTATTCCAAATAAAAAAACGGATGTAAATATAAAGTTACAAGATGTTTTTCATACGTTTAAAAAAGGTCATAAACTACAAATTCAAGTACAAAGTACTTGGTTTCCTTTAATCGATTTAAATCCGCAAACGTATGTAGATAATATTTACAAAGCAGACGAAAAAGATTTTAAAACACAGACACATACAGTTTTTACAGATTCTACAATTGAATTTTCTGTATTAAAATAAATTGTCTAGAATTATTATAATATGAAGTTCAAATTATTTTCATTTTTCTTGTTTTTTGGTATGATTGTATTTGGACAAAACATTAAAATCCATCAATGGAAAAATAGAGTTCTATTGGTTTATACTGATAATGTAAATAGTTCTGAATTTAAAAACCAAACCTTAATTATTCAAGAACACAAAAAAGAACTTTTAGACAGAAAACTACTTGTATATCGATTTACTAAAGACGTTTATAACTTCAATTTTAAAGAAAATTGGCACAAATCAAACTCTTTGTATAAAAAATACGTACATAATTTAAAGCCTTTTAAAGTACTTTTAATTGGTTTAGACGGAGATGTAAAATTGGAGCAAGATTCAGTTTTAACATCAGAAAAATTATTTGCAATAATTGATGGAATGCCCATGAGAAAAAAAGAGCTGAAAAATAAAAATTAGGGTATTTATAAATGACAGAAAAACTAATTTACGGAATTCAACAAATAGGAATTGGTGTTGAAAATGCAGACAAAGCTTTTAAATGGTATGCAAAAACTTTAGGTGCAGATGCTTTAATTTTTGATGATAACAACGAAGCTACGTATATGGCAAAATATATGGGTGGAAAATCTCGAAAAAAAAGAGCTTTGTTGGCTTTAAACATGCAAGGTGGTGGTGGTTATGAAATTTGGCAATACACCAATAGAAAACCTTCTAAACCTAAAAACAATTTTAAATTGGGCGATTTAGGAATTCAGTTTCCGATAATTAAAACAAAAAACATTTCTAAAACGTTTGATAGGCTGAAGCAATTAAATGAAAATATTATTTCTAAAATTTCTACAGAACCAGATAATGGTAAGAGTTTTTATTTAAAAGACCCGTTTGATAATATTCTAAAAATTAAAGAATTTAATTCTTTTTACGATAATAAAAAACTTGATGTTGGAGGCATTTATGGAACATCCATTGGAGTTTCTAATATTGATACTTCCCTAAAATTATACAAAGATATTTTAGGTTATGACAAAATTGAGTTTGATAAAACTGGGGTTTTTGAAGATTTAAAAACCCTTAATAATGGTGATAGGAAGTTTAGAAGAATCCTGCTTTCTCATTCAGAAAAAAGAGTTGGTGGTTTTGCAAAATTGTTTGGAGATAGCCAAATTGAATTGATTCAATCTTTAGAAAATACTCCAAATAAAATTTTTGAAGATAGATATTGGGGAGATTTAGGCTACATTCACTTATGTTTTGATATTAGAAAAATGGAAACGCTAAAAAACGAATGTGAACAAAAAGGAGTTCCTTTTCAAGTAATTAGTTCCGAATCTTTTGATATGGGAGAAGCAAATGGACATTGGGGTTATATTGAAGATTTTGATGGAACTTTAATCGAATTTATAGAAACTCATAAAGTACCGTTGATTAAAAAGTTGGGAATAAATATCAACCTAAAAAATAGAAATCCTAAAAAACCATTGCCAAATTGGATGATTAAAGGAATGAATTTAAAACGTGTAAAGAAATTCAACTAAAATGACTTCAACAGAAATTGCTTTACTTTTAAATGACGATTCAGAAAAAATTACTCGAATTGGAGAAATCATTGGGAAGAAAATTCCTGAAAGAGATAATTTCGAAAATCTAAACGAGTTTGAAAAAACCTTTATCTATATCGATATTTTAGAGCAAAATGTAACTGAAGGTGGTTTTATACAGTTCTTTTTTAGTTCTTCAGGGCAATTTACACACGAAATTTTTCAAGCGTATTTAGCTATAAAAGCAGAAAAAACCGTAGATATTTTAACGAAAGCCATTTTCTTATTCCCAGAAATTCCTGTTCCAAAAAACATAAAAATCCGACAAGGAATTCTCATGCAAAAGGAATCTAATATCGATTTATGGGACGATTTAGATCTTCAATTTGAAAAATATGAAGATGATATTGTTCAACTAACAATCGATTATGTTCGAGAAAATATTTCTTATTTCGATTGATTTTCTTTTTCCTTCTTTAAAATCGTAACTAGAAATAACAGAATAAAAACACCAATAAGTGCTAAAACTGTTAATACATTCAAAGTAAATTCAAAACCAAATTTATCTACCATTTGCATTCCAGAATTATGACTAAAAATATGCGATAATGAAAACGCAATCGCATACAAAGCCATATATTCTCCTTGGTTTCCTTTCTTTGCTCTTTCTACTGCAAAAGCGTTAGAAAACGGAAAAGCAATCATTTCTCCTACAGTCATTAACAACATTCCTATTAATAAAATTCCGAACCAAGAAGTTGCATTTAAAATTGTAAAGCTAATTGCGACCAAAAATAATCCAATTGCAACTAATTTAATTTTCGAATTTTTTGGATTTTCTAACCATTTAATTAATGGCATTTCAAAAACAAAAATGAAAAACCCATTGAATCCCATAAGTAAACCTATCTCTAATTCAGACAACATTCTAACGTCTTTATAGTATAAAGGCATTGTAGAGAAATATTGTAAAAAGGTAAATCCGAAAATAAACATCGCTATAAAAAACACCCAAAAAGCTTTGTCTTTGTAAGCAGAAACTGGGTTCTCTACTTTAACCTTATCTAAAATTCTTGCTTTTTTAGGATGCAAAACATTCAATAATAAAATTCCTGCTAAAGCACATGTAATTCCATCTACCCAAAACAAACCTTGGTAACCAATACTTACAATTATAATTCCACCAATTGCAGGTCCAGCAGAAAAACCTAAATTAATTGCCAAACGAATTAAAGTTACAGAACGTGTTTTATTCTCTGGTTTACTGTACGCATTTAAAGCCACAAACATAGCTGGCCTAAAAGCATCTGCCACCAACATTACTATAAAAATACCTAGACAAAATTCATTAAAAGTAGTTGCAAACTGCAATAAAACAAAGAAAATTCCGGTAAGAAATAAACTAAATAACATCACTTTATAATACCCTATTTTATCTGTCAATTTGCCTCCTAACCAAGTTCCGACCAAAGAACCAATTCCAAAAAAAGACATAATCCAACCCACATCAGAAAGTGAAAAATTAAGACTTTTTGTTAGATATAAAGACAAGAACGGAATTACCATTGTTCCTGCTCTGTTAATTAAAGTTATTAACGAAAGCCACCAAACTTCTTTAGAGAGTCCTCTAAAAGTATTAATGTAGTTTTTAAATAAAGTGTTCATGGTTGGTTGGTTTATTAATGCTGAATCGAAATTCAGAATTTATGTAAAAATAAAAAGTCCGACTGTTAAGTCGGACTTTTTATAACTGTTTGATTTTATATAGATATCATCAAAACATATAAACATACCGACTTTTTCGTGAAACACACGATTGCTTGGTAATATATGTAATGACATTTTTCATTTCTGGTTTATTGATGCATCAAATCTACATAAAATAATTGAAAGTTGTATTTTTGGTTTTCAATAATCATTATTTATGAAAAAACATATCATCATAATTTGTATTTCACTTTTTCTTTTTTCTTGTGGCAGTGGAAAATCTTTTCAAAGTTTTTTTAATGACCATAAAAGCGATTTAGGTGTAACTGCATTTCAAGTCCCTAATTTTATGAGAGCCTTATTAACCAATATTTCTCCAGAAATTAATGATTTATTTGGGAATGTTAGAGATTTTAAAGTCATCACTTTTAATGATATTTCTAAAGAAAAACAATCGCAGTTAATTGGTGAAATGAATTTGGTAACAAATTCAAATTTCACAGATATATTAAGAACAAATACAGAAGAAAAAACTAAAATTATTTCAGTAAAAGAAAATGGAGATATCGTTTCACAAGCGATTATTTTTAATTCAACATTAGCAAAAACATCTGTTATTTATCTAAAAGGAAGGTTTGATCCGAATCAATTAAAACAACTTTCAGAAACAAATCAATTTGAAGATTTATCTACTAAACTAATTCATAATTACCAAACAACTCCTAAAACACCAGGGTTCAATCCAAATTAAAAGATGAAAAAACTCGTTCTATTATTTACTTTATTATTAATTATTTCTTGTAATTCTCAAGGTAAAAGAGCTTTGGTTGGTGAAACTGAATATCAACAAGTATTGAATGCTAGTTATAAAGACGCATCTAAATCTCCACTAAAAAAGAAAGATTTAAAGAATTTTAAAGGGTTAGATTTCTTTCCTATAGATTCAACTTTTATTGTCACTGCAAAATTGACTCGAACAGAAAATGCGCCAACTTTTGAAATGGCAACAACCACAGACAGAAAACCTTTGTATAAAGAATATGGCAAACTAAACTTCACTTTAAAAGGTCAAGATTTAGAATTAACTATTTACCAGAGTCAAGATGATTTGCGAGACGAAAAGTATAAAGATTACTTATTTTTACCTTTTACAGACAATACTTCTGGCGAAGATTCTTATGGTGGAGGACGTTATATGGATGTAATGATAACAGATATTTCCGAAGAAAATACGTTTGAATTAAATTTCAACAACACCTACAATCCTTACTGTGCTTATAATGACAAGTATTCCTGTCCACTTACGCCAAGAAAAAATCATTTGGATGTAGAAATAAAAGCCGGAATTAAAGTTTTTGAGAAGCATTAGTTTTTGTAGCTATTTCCTGCTTTCCACTATATCTTTTTTTGAGAAAAACAAAAAAAGGATGTCGTTTCAATCAGGGCTAATCTTGTTTGGTAGCTTTTTTATTTTCCCCAAAGTTAAATTAAATACTAAATGTCATTTCGACTTAATGGAGAAATCTCAAATAAAATTAAGTAAAAAGATTTCTCAACTTCATTGCATTGCATTCGAAATGACAAACAATTAAAAGACACAACTTAATTTTATATATTTTGTTTTGTTTTCAAACTCTATATATTACGAGTTTATAGAAATATCACCTGCTAAATCCAACTCAATCGCTTTTTCTAAATTCTCTAAATGTTGTTTTCTAACTTTTAGTTTTGTTTCAGAATGTGCTTTCTTATTTAGTTTCCCAAACATTCCAGCAACTTTAATTGCAGTTGGTAATAAATGGCTTTCAGGAACCACTAAATCAAAAAAACCAGCATCAACTGCTTGTTTAGGATTGTAAATTTCTGCGTTATTTACGCTTCTATTTAAATAAACTTCAGACAAGCGAGCATTTGCGATTGCAATTCCTGCATTGTGCATTGTCATGCCAATCATTACTTCGTTTAAACCAATTTTAAAATCGCCTTCTACTCCAATTCTATAATCTGAAGAAAGTAATAAAAATGCACCTTTAGCAATTGCATGACCAGAACAAGCTACAATTATAGGTTGAGGAAAAGACAACATTTTTAATGATAATTTAGAACCTTTTGTTACCAATTCTTTGGCAGATTCAGGTGATTTTGTCATCACTTTTAAATCGAAACCAGCAGAAAATATTCCATTTTGTCCAGTAAGAATCACTACTTTATTTTCTTTTTCAGCTTTATTTAAACTTTCGTTTAAACCATCTACAACTTCGTGCGAAATTGCATTTGCTTTTCCGTTTTTGATGGTTATTATTACGTAATTTTCTTCTGATGTATAGGTAACAAATTCGTTCATTTTTTTAATTTTATAACTTGAAAACAAGTTACAACAAAATCTTAAAAAAAGGAATATTTAGCTACTTAATCTCTTTCCTTTTAATTGTTTATTTTTGCTGCATATATGGATAAAATTAAAAGATTCTTTCTTTCCTTTGAGCAAAGCTTTTCTTTGCTTTTTCTATTAAAATGGACTTTTATCTGTTTGCTTATTGGTGCTTTTACAGGAAGTGCATCTGCAGTATTTTTATGGACTTTAGAATGGGCAACAAACTATAGAGAAGCAAATCTTTGGATTATTGCATTGTTGCCAATTGCAGGTTTAGTAATTGGTTTGTCTTATCATTATTATGGAGAAAGTGTTGTAAAAGGAAACAATTTATTGTTGGAAGAATTTCATTCTCCTAAAAAAATAATTCCTTTTAAAATGGCTCCTTTAGTTTTTTTAGGCACCATTCTTACACATTTATTTGGAGGTTCTGCAGGTCGTGAAGGAACTGCTGTACAAATTGGTGGTGCAATTGCAGATCAGTTTACAAAAATATTCAAACTATCTAATTTAGATCGAAAAATTATATTAATTGCTGGTATAAGTGCTGGTTTTGCATCTGTTTTTGGAACACCTTTGGCTGGTGCCATTTTTGCTTTAGAAGTAATGATTATTGGACGCATAAAATTTGATGCGATTATTCCGAGTTTTTTAGCCGCAATTTTTGCCAACTATTTTTGTGATTTTTGGGAAATTTCTCATCATACTCACTATACAATTTCAAGAGTTGCAGATTTAACACCTGCAACTGTTTTATGGTCTTTATTAGCAGGAATTATTTTTGGTTTGGTAAGTATGCTATTTTCTAAATCAACTCATTTTTGGGGTAATTTATTCAAAAGAACGATTAAATATCCTCCACTTCGTCCTGTAATTGGTGGAACAATACTAGCCATTACTTGGTATTTAATAGGAACTACAAAATATATTGGTTTAGGTGTGCCAACAATTGTAGATGCTTTTAATATCGATTTAAATTCTTATGATTTTTTACTGAAATTATTATTTACTTCGTTCACTTTAGGAGCAGGTTTTAAAGGTGGAGAAGTAACACCTTTATTCTTTATTGGAGCAACTTTAGGAAACGTATTAATTTGGTTTATTCCTTTACCAATGCCATTATTAGCAGGAATGGGCTTTGTTGCTGTTTTTGCAGGAGCTACAAATACTCCAATTGCGTGTACAATAATGGGAATAGAATTATTCGGAATTGAATCTGGCGTTTTTATTGCGTTGGCTTGTATAACTTCATATTTATTTTCTGGGCATTCTGGAATTTATTCTGCTCAAATTATTGGAAGCTCTAAACACATATTCTTTAAAAAAGAAAAAGGACTAACACTTACTGAAATAGATAAACTACGTAATAAAAATTAGTCCTTTATAAGTTGATAATAGGAATATTTTACAACTCTAAATCATCTACATCAACCCAATTTTTCTTTTGCGTAACTGTTCCTTTATCTAAAATCATGACTCCAGGATTTGCTCTAATCATTGTTTTTAATGTAGTCTCATCACAAAACAAAAATTCGAAAGGCAAATTATATTCTTTTTGTGCTAATAATAAATCGTCGGTAAACGAAGCAGATGCTCCATACACTGTATATCCTTTTTTAATTGCTTTATCTGCAATTTGTTTAATTGCTGGAAACCCGTTTTTATCTGCTTTGGATAAATTGTAAACAATTACCAACATTACTTTTTCTTTTTCTAACAAGACTGGTGCTAAATCTGCTTGAGAATCTTCCAACATAAAATCATGAACTGGAGGAATACTACCATCTTCTGGATATTTCATTCCTTCTTTTAAATCTTTACCAATTGCATACGCTCTGAAATCGATAATTGGCAAATGTGTTAAAACATGTTGTACAATAAATAAGAAAACACCTAATGATAAAAACGTGATTATTTTGGGTATTTTACCTTTAAAAATTGGCTTTATAAACTCAACTTTTATCAATAATAAAAGGATTAGAACAATTAGAATTACGTTCTTATAAAAGGTTTCCCAAGGTGTTAATTTTATGGCATCTCCAAAGCAACCACAATCTGTCACTTTATTGTAAAAAGCTGAATACCAAGTTAAAAACAAAAATATTAAAGTAATAATTAACAAACTCCAAACTGTTAATTTTGGTTTGTAGCCAATTAAAATCATGACTCCTAAAAGAATTTCTGCTACAATTAGCAACACTGCAAAAGGTAATGCATAAGGAATTAAAAATTCCATATTTAAAACGCTTTCAGAAAAATATTCTTGAAACTTGTATTGAGAACCAATTGGATCTACCAATTTTACAAAGCCTGAAAATATAAATAAGGCTCCTACTAATATTCTAGAAATTTGGACTAATATTTTCATAATCAAAATTATATTATTTTAAACTAAACTTAAGCACCCAAATGAATCATCGCAAAAACGGCGTAATTTATCATATCTTGATAATTAGCATCAATTCCTTCAGAAACCAACGTTTTTCCTTTATTATCTTCAATTTGTTTGACGCGTAATAATTTTTGTAAAATTAAATCGGTTAAACTCGAAACACGCATTTCACGCCAAGCTTCACCATAATCATGATTTTTATTCAACATTAAATCTTTGGTAATTTTACTGTGTTTATCATATAAAACAGTTGCTTGTTCAGTATTCAAATCCGGATTTTCAACAACGCCATTTTCTAACTGAATCAACGCCATTATAGAATAATTTATAATTCCTATAAATTCAGATTTCTCTCCTTCATCAACTTTACGTACCTCATTTTCTTGTAATTGACGAATTCTTTGTGCTTTTATAAAAATTTGGTCCGTTAAAGAAGGTAAACGTAAAATTCGCCAAGCAGA
This sequence comes from Polaribacter pectinis, assembly GCF_014352875.1. Classification (NCBI taxonomy): domain Bacteria; kingdom Pseudomonadati; phylum Bacteroidota; class Flavobacteriia; order Flavobacteriales; family Flavobacteriaceae; genus Polaribacter; species Polaribacter pectinis. The sequence continues at coordinate 147,961 of NZ_CP060695.1, read as the reverse complement.
ACCGTAATCGCTCATTTTTTTGATGAACAAACTTCTACATTCATCTATTACAGCATCGTATTGTTTTGAAGTATCTTGCATTTTCTCTTGTTAAAAAGTATTTGCTCAAAAATACTAAATCCTATATGCTTTTCATTTATTTTTACAAAAGAATTTTAAAAACATAAAATTGAATAAAGTTGTTGTTTTTTGTGGCTCAAGTTTAGGTTTCAATCCTATTTATAAAGAAGCAGCTATCGAATTAGGAAATTATTTTGCCGATAATAATATTGGGTTGGTTTATGGTGGAGGAAAAATAGGAATGATGGGAACTATTTCTGATACAATTCTCGCTAAAAATGGAGAAGTTATTGGTGTAATTCCCAAGTTATTAGAAAAAGAAGAAGTAGTTCATGCAGGCGTAGAAGAAATGATTGTTTGCAAAACCATGAGCGAACGCAAAGTAATTATGAGTAAAATAGTCGATGGCTACATTACACTTCCTGGAGGTTTTGGAACGTTAGATGAACTTTTCGAAGCACTAACTTTAAGTCAATTACAAATTGAGCAAAAACCTGTTGGTTTGCTAAATGTAAACGGTTTTTTTGACGCTATTTTACTACAATTAGATAAAATGGTTGAAGAAGGATATCTTAAACCCGCAAACAGAAATATGTTGTTAGTTGGCACTTCTGTAACTGAATTAATGCAGAAAATGTCTAATTACAAAGCACCAGAAATAGTACATATTATTAATAAAGTAGTAAATTAATGACCATAAATTGCAAGGGAACTTTAGTCCATTTATCATCACCAAAAGTGATGGGAATTTTAAATATTACACCAGATTCTTTTTTTGATGGAGGTAAATATAAAAATGAAGTCGAAATTCTAAATCAAACAGAAAAAATGCTTTTGGAAGGTGCAACTTTTATTGATGTTGGTGCCTACTCTTCCAGGCCTGGAGCCACTCATATTTCCGAAGAACAAGAATTGCAAAGAATTGTTCCTGTAATTAATTTATTGGTTAAGAATTTTCCTGAAATTGTTATTTCTGTAGATACTTTTAGAAGTAAAATTGCCAAAGAAGCTGTAGAAAATGGTGTTGCAATTGTAAACGATATTTCTGGTGGAAAAATGGATGATAAAATGTTTGAAACTGTAGCAAAACTTCAGGTTCCATATATTTTAATGCACATGTTGGGTACTCCTCAAAACATGCAACAAAACCCAGTTTATAAAGATGTAACCCAAGAAATTATTTCTTTTTTTGCAGAACAAATTCATAAATTACACCAACTAAAACTGAACGATATTATTATAGATGTTGGTTTTGGTTTTGGGAAAACTGTTGCTCATAATTTTGAAATTTTGAAGAATTTAGACCTTTTTAAAAGTTTAGATGCACCAATTTTAGCCGGAATTTCACGTAAATCTATGTTGTATAAAACATTAGATATTTCTGCACAAGAAGCTCTAAATGCCACCACTTCTGCAAATACAATTGCACTTTTAAATGGCGCAAATATTTTACGTGTTCATGATGTTAAAGAAGCTGTTGAAGCTGTAAAAATTGTAAATCAGATTTCTTTTTAGGAGCTATTTCCAGCTTTCACTACTCGCTTTTTTTATTCAAAAAAGAATAAAAAAGAGCTCAAACAATCCGTTCAATCTGGGCTAAACTTGTTTGCCAGCTTTCTGCAATCTAAATTTTATGGCATCAATTTTGTTAAATAAATGTTAACGCCAAAAATCTACCTAATTAAGCTTTAATAATCCTTTTCGAAATAGTTCGAAAAGAAATCTAATTATTAACTTTTAAAACGAACATTATGAGTAGAAAACAATCTCCAGAAATTAACGCTGGTTCAATGGCAGACATCGCATTTTTTTTACTAATCTTTTTCTTGGTTACCACAACTATGAATGTAGATGCAGGAATTTCAAGAAAAATTCCTCCAAAAGAAGAAATTCCTTCAGATATTCTTGTAAACGAACGAAACATTTTAGAAGTAAACATCAACAAAAACAACAAAATTTTTGCAGATGGAAGAACAATTCAACTCAAGGAACTATAACAAATTGCCATCGATTTTATAGACAATGGTGGTGGTTTAGACATCAACAAAAAAAGTTGTGATTGGTGTGAAGGTTTTAAAATAAAAACATCTTCAGATCATCCAACAAAAGCAATTATTTCAATAAAAACAGACAGAACAACAAATTATGAAACTTATATTTCTACTTTAGATATTTTGAATTCTGCGTATTCGCATTTAAGAAATAAATTATCGGTAAAACTCTATAATCGAAATTATGATAGTTTAATAGAAGATTTTAAGAAATCAAATAACAACGATAAAAATCTTCAAGATAAAATTAAAATTATTCGTGAAAAATATCCTTTATTATTATCTGATGCAGAAATAAATAATTGATTCTCTTATCAATAAATTTATTAGTATTTTAGCCTAAAATCAGTCTGTTTTTATGTTCGATTTTATTGAATTTTCTTTGTTAGATATTTTAGATATTCTGTTGGTTGCAACACTACTTTATTATATTTACAAACTTTTAAAAGGAACTGTTGCCATTAACATTGTTATTGGAATTGCATTTATTTTTCTAATCTGGAAAATTACACAAGCCCTTAAAATGGAAATGTTAAGTGGCATTTTAGGCTATTTACTTTCTGGTGGAGTTATTGCGTTAATCATTGTTTTTCAGCAAGAAATACGAAAATTCTTATTGATGATCGGTACTACAAACTTTACTAACAAACGAAGTTTTTTAAAACAGCTTAAATTTTTGCAATCAGAAATTGGTTCTGACATGGATACAGAAATAGTTTTAGAAGCATGTAAAAAAATGTCTAAAACTAAAACAGGAGCTTTAATTGTTATTGAGAGAACAAACAGTTTAGATTTTTTAATAAATACTGGCGATAAAATGAATGCTCAACTTAATGAGGCCATTTTACAAAGTATTTTTTATAAAAATAGCCCTTTACATGATGGCGCTTTAATTATTAGAGATAATAATATTGTAGCAACTAGAGTTGTTTTGCCTATTTCTGATAGTACAAGAATACCTGCCAGGTTTGGCTTAAGACACAGAGCAGCTATTGGTGTTTCAGAAAAAACTGATGCAGTTTGCATATTAGTTTCTGAAGAAACTGGCGAAATATCTTATATTAAAGATGGTGGTTTTGAGCTATATTCAGATTATAAAGAGCTCAATGAAAAAATAAAACAAGATTTAATGCAATAAAAAAAGGTTCTCTTATTGAGAACCTTTTTTTATTATAAAACAGCAATAATTATTTTGCTGGAGCCATTTTAGACTGAATAGCATTCATAACACTTTTAAATTGTGCAGCAGCTTTTTCGTCTAAATTAGATACAATTTCTTTACTTTTATTAGCAAATGCTACACCTTCTTTTGCCAATTTAGAGTTTTTTATAACATCTCCTTTATTGTCAATATACGTTTTAGCATAATCTGCATATTCAGTTAAAAATTCTGTAACTTTTTCGTCTTCGAATTTAGGTATTTTTACTCCTTCAATAGCAGAATCTACCATATTAGAAACTTCTTCTTTAGTTTCTTCCATTTTAGTTTCTACATCTTTTTTCATTTCTGTTGTAGTTTCATTTAAAGTGTCTTTCATTTCTTTTTTATCATTTTTACATGATGTTGAAACTAAAGCACCTACAACTAACATTGATAATAAAATTTTTTTCATTTTGTTTTGTTTTTAGATTGAGATACAAATTTAATCTAATAAATAGATTAACCTAAAAATTCACTGAATTTTCTATGAAGCTTTGTCTAAACTAAATTGTTTGTCGTATAAATTCTTATAATACCCATCTTCTTTTTCTAATAATTCTTGATGCGTTCCTTCTTCAACAATTAAACCTTTATCCATTACAATTATTTTATCAGCATTTTTAATAGTTGCCAATCTATGAGCAATTACTATAGAAGTTCTACCTTTTGTAATTGTTTCTGTTGCAAACTGAATCATTTGTTCTGCATTTGCATCTACAGATGATGTGGCTTCATCTAAAATTAAAATACTTGGTTTGCTAACATATGCTCTTAAAAAGGCTATAAGCTGTCTTTGGCCTGAAGACAACATGGCTCCACGTTCTTTAACATTGTATTGATAACCGCCTGGAAGTGTCATTATAAAATCGTGAATACCGATTTGTTTTGCAGCTTCCTCTACTTCTTTTTGTGAAATATCTGTAGATTTTAAAGTAATATTATTTAAAATAGAATCTGAAAACAAAAATACATCTTGCAAAACAATTGCTATTTGATCTCTTAAACTTTCTAATGTATAATCATTTATAGAAATATTGTCTACACAAATTTCCCCACTATCAATTTCGTAAAAACGGTTTATTAAATTGATAATAGTAGATTTCCCTGCTCCTGTTGCACCAACAATAGCAATAGTTTGACCGCTTTTTACTTCTAAAGAAACTCCTTTTAAAACCTCTTCATCTTTAACGTAGCTAAACTTTACATTTTTAAAATTAATGTCTCCTTTTAAATTTTCTGCTTTTATTGTACCGTTTTTGGCAATAGAACTTTGTGTGTCTATCACTTTAAAGACTCTTTCTCCAGATACAATTCCCATTTGTAATTGATTGAATTTATCTGCAATTTGACGTAAAGGTCTAAATAACATTTGCGCCATTTGTACAAAAGCAATTACGGTTCCTGGACCTGGAACTTCGCCAGAAATAATTTGTTTGCTACCAAACCAAACTATTAAACCAATTCCTATAGATGATAATATTTCTGCAATTGGAAAGAAAATGGAGAAATACCAAATTGTTTTTATGTATGCTTTTTTATGTTTGTTATTAATTTCCATAAAATTAACATACTCGATTTTTTCTCTATTAAAAAGTTGCACAATTTTCATTCCAGTTACTCTTTCCTGTACAAAACCGTTTAAATTAGCTACTTGATTTCTAACTTCTTGAAACGTAGCTTTAATAGCTTTTTTAAAGACTGCTGTAGCGTAAATTAGAATTGGTAACACTGCTAATGCAATAAATGCTAATTTCCAATTTAGGAAAAACATTAACACAATTACAGCAAACATTTGTAAGATATCACTAACAATTGTAAAGACACCATTACTAAAAAAAGCAGCAATGGTTTCTATATCAGACACTACTCTTGTTACCAATTTACCAACAGAATTAGTATCAAAATAAGACATTTTAAATTGAAGAATGTGTCTGAAAATTTTGGCTCTAATATCTCTAATAATATGCTGACCAACCCAATTTGCATAAAAAATGAATGTAAAACGTAAGATAACTTCTAACATTAATACTGCTAGCATAAGCAGTATACAATTAATTAAACCATCTGTATCTTTTTCTACAATGTAAGAATCTACTGTTGTAGATAAAATATAAGGTGTTAACATAGATGAAAATGCCAACAAAATGGTAGAAGCAGATGCTATAAAAAATTTAAGCTTATAGCGTTTTGCAAAACTCATAAGTCTTGAAAAAATTTGCATATCGAAAGCTTTTCCTGTTTTATCTGCCAAAATTTAATATTTAATTTTTGTTAAAAATAATCCTTTTGCAGGAACTGACAATCCTGCTTTACCTCTGTTTTTACTTTCTATAATCTCTCTAAAACCTTTTACAGAAATTTTTCCTAAACCAACATCTACCAAAGTTCCAACAATAGCTCTTACCATATTTCTTAAAAAACGATTTGCTGAAATATGGAAAGTCAATAAATTTCCTTGTTGTATCCAAACCGCTTCAGTTACATCGCAATTAAAAGTATAAACTTCTGTTTTCACTTTAGAAAAAGCTTGGAAATTTTCAAATTCTAATAATAGTTTTGCTGCTTCATTCATCTTTTTTATATCTAAATCTTGTGAATGAATTTGCCATGAAAAGTCTAATAAAAAAGGGTTTCTACCCAACCAAATTCTGTATTCATAACTTCTACTTAAAGCATCGAATCTTGCGTGTTTATCATTTTCTACTAATGAAACGTTATAAATTGTAATATCATGAGGTAAAATTGAGTTTAGTTTAAAAACAACATCGCCTTTTAATTCTTTTTCAATATCGAAATGTGCAAACATTTGTGAAGCATGAACACCAGTATCTGTTCTTCCTGCCCCAACTACAGCTATTTCATTTTGAAAAATTATACTTAATGCTTTATTTAATTTTTCTTGTACAGAAATTGCATCCGGTTGAATTTGCCAACCATGATACTTTTTTCCATTGTAAGAAAGTTCTATAAAATATCTCAAGAAAGTCTATTTTTGAAGTCACCAAAATTACGGAATTTATTTTGTTATCATTACTTTTGAGTCTTTAAGAGACGTTAAACTTTTCTTACAAATTTTTAATGAAGAAAATACTATTACTTTCTGATACACATAGTTTTATTGATAACCAAATTTTAAAGTTTGTAAAACAAGCAGATGAAGTTTGGCATGTAGGTGATATTGGTGATTTAAATGTTACTGATAGCATTAAAAAACTAAAACCTTTACGTGCTGTTTTGGGAAATATTGATGGGACTGATGCTAGAGCCGAGTTTCCTTTAGATGCCAAATTTATTGTAGAAAATGTTTCTGTTTGGATGACACATATTGGTGGTTATCCCAATAATTATTACAGAAGAATTAAAGATGATATAAGGAAAAATCCTCCTAAAATATTTATTTCAGGACATTCTCATATATTAAAGGTTCAATATGATAAAAAATTAAACTTATTACATTTAAATCCTGGAGCAGCAGGAAACCATGGGTTTCATAAAGTTAGAACAATGTTGCGCTTTTCATTAGAAAGCGGTGAAATAAAAGACATGGAAATTATTGAACTAGCTAAACGTGGTTAGGTTTTTCTAAAATTGGCAATTCAACTTCTATGGTTGTTCCATTATTTACGGAAGAATTTATATGAAATCTTCCATTCATCACTTGTATTCTAGCATCAATTTGGTTAAGTCCAAGACCATCTTTATCTGATATTTTACTTTTATCAAAACCTACTCCATCATCAGAAATTACAAAAATTAACTTACTATTTTCTTCATTTAACTTAATAGTAGCATTTTCTGCTTTACTGTGTTTTAATATATTATTTAAGAATTCTTGAATAATATTGTAAACTTTTATCTCAAAACTTTGGTGATATCTTCTAACTTTACCTACTTCTGTTTCAAATTTTAATTGGGAATTAGAATACTTATCTGCCATATCTTTAACGGCATATTTTAATCCGAATTTTAATAAAACCGATGAAACTAATGTATGTGATAGATCTCTAATTTTTTGAGAAGCTTCTGTAATAATTTCTTGAGTTTTATCTATTTCTATTGGATGATCTCCTTTAAACTGGCTTCTGGTAGCTTGTAAATGAAGGTTTGCTGAAGATAGTAATGCACTTACACTGTCATGCAAAGTTTCCGCAATATCTTTTCTTTCGGACTCTTTACCATCAATTGTAGCGTTTAATATTCTTACTTGAGATTCTGATTTTATTTTCTCTATATTTTGATTAAGAATTAACTGATTTTGAGAAAGCTGTAAACCTAAATTCTTTTGACGAAGCTTATATAAGTTTAGCCAGTATAATAAAGACAAAATAATGATAAAACCACCAATACCAATAACCCAAAATGTTCTTTGAGCTTTTAATCTTTTGTTTTCTTCTTCTTTAAGTAGTAATTTTTTTGCAGATTTAAAATCATATTGAGCATCTAGCTCTTCTATAATGCCCCTAACCTCTTGCTCTCTTAAACTATCTTTAATATTGTAAGATAATTCTTGGTAAAAATAGGCTTGATAATCTTTAAGTTTATATAAATTGTAAGCAAGATTAAAATATATTTTTTCTCGCACAATTAATGCTTTACTGGATTTTTCGTTTCTAATTAAATCTAAAGCTTCATAATAAGTTTCTTTTGCTTTTTTAAAATTATTCTCTGATAAATAAATATTTGACAAATTAACCAAAGCACCTGCTTCATTTACCTTGTTATTTTGATTTCTATGAATTTGAATTGCTTTCATAGCATAATCTCTAGCCTTATCAAATAAAGTATCATTAAGATAAATAACAGAAGAGTTTGAATACGCTCTAGATTTAACTTCCAAAACATTATTCTTAGAACTAAAAAAATCATCTACTTTATCATAGAAAAACAATGCACTATCTTTATGCTTTTGTAGATAATCTTTGTTGTAAAGTTGATAATAACTATTTCCAAAATTTAAATAAGCCTCAGCTTTAATAAAATCTTTATCAAAATTTATTTCTGCTTCAGATTTAAACTCAACATCTTTTAATTGCTGCACTAAATCTAAAGTTTTTTTATAATATTTTATAGCATTATCATAGCTTTTAGTTGAATAAAAGATATTAGCTATTAAATAGTTTGTTAAAACTAATTCTTCTGAACTATAGGAAGAACCAACTTCAACAATTTTTTGAGCCTCTCTTAAGGCATTAGCATAATCTTCTTTTTCAAAAAAAACTTTTGCTGATTTATAATTTTGTGAAAGTGAATCATTTTGTAAAACAAAAGAAGAAGTTGTATTAAATACAACTTCTTTGCTTTTGGGGTAAAAGGTGTTATTACAAAAAAAAACTATAATTGAAACTAGTAGTTTTATCCTCAAAATATTTTTCAAATTATAAAATAACTCCCTGTGGCTTTCTTATTAAAGATAATAAACCTTTAGCTTCTGTGTTATCTAAATGATTAACAAAATCAAACTTTAAAGGCTGTCCATCTGCTTTTTCTAAAACTCTAGAAAAACTTGTTTCGTTAGATTTACCTTCTTCTAAATGAATTTCGTAAGTATTGATCTCTTCATTATATACAAAATCTACTCTTACTTTATTATTTACAGAAAAATCTAAATTGTAAGTTCCATCTTGGTTACTTGTTATACTGTACTCTTTTAATTTCTTATTAGAATTTTTAGCTAATGCTAAATTATCATCAGTAATTGTTATTTGTGGTAATTTGTCTGAACTAGTATCTACAAAACCTACTTTTAATTCTGTACCATCTATTACTAAATCTTGCGTAGCTCTCCTACTTGTTTGACTGTCTGACGAATATAAATAAAATTGATTTATATTATTATCTACTACCTTTTCTGTTTTTGCATTTCCATTTAAGTTATAATCTAAAGAGTAGGCTCCATTTGCATCTCTTTTAATAGAATAAGATTTTAATAAGTCTACAGATTGTTCTTCTGGTAAAAGATTTTCATTGGTTGAACATGAAGAAAATACTAAAGTAATTGAAGCTACTAATGCGAATAAGTTGAAAGTTTTCATAATGGGAATGTTTAATAATGTTTGTTTAGATTAATATAATAGGGGGTGGGACTATTTTTATTTTCTAAAAAAAAGTAAGGTTAGGAATGTACGCAACAATTGTACTTGGGGTAAACTATAAAGCTTTTTAGGGGACGATTTTTATAAAAAAAAATCAAAGCTTGTGGATAGTTTTGTTGGGGATAAGTATTATACTATATTGTTTTTTACTGCATACATTGCCAATCCTACTGCATTTTTTACATTTAATTTTCTTAATAAATTTTTTCTATATGTTTCTACTGTGTTTACACTTAAATTCATAGAATCTGCCATTTCACTAGTACTATATTCTTTAGTAACAAGCTTCAAAACATCTAATTCTCTTTCTGTTAAGCTGTTTAATAAATATTTATCTGGCATATCTCCTTTAGGAACCATTTGACCTGATAAGGTTTGTAATAAGCTACTTTGAATATCTGTGCTAAAGTATTGTTCTCCTCTTGCAACAGCTTTAATAGCATTTACTATATGTTCTCCTGCGCTATTTTTTGAAATATATCCTTTGCAACCAAGATTTAAAACCTCTTGTACAATTTTAACATCATCATAACTTGATAAAATAATAACTTTTTGATCTATTCTTTTTTTCTTAAAATGTTTTAATACTTGAAAACCATCTAAAACAGGCATAGTAATGTCTAAAATTAAAACATCTGCTTTGTTTTCTTTAAGGCTAAACCAATCTATTACTTCTTGGCCAGTAAGAGAATATCCTTTAATTTCAATCTCTTTGTCAGTATTTATTACAGCGATGATACCTTCAATTAATATTTTGTGATCATCAGCTACGTGAACGTATATTTTATCTTTCATTTTTACCTTACAAATTTATGTTACAAATTAAGAATGTACAACCCCCATTTTCAGTGAAATTTTCTTCTCACGGTTTTCCGTGAGTTCTCTCACGGAAAACCGTGAGAAGAAAAAAATAAACAACTGAAAAACAATTGATTAAAAACAATACTGAAATTGTATTTTAACAGTTAAAGTTACAAATAAAATTCTTTTTATTTTTTTTATTCTAATAATGTCTAAAAATAAAAAACCGAGAAATAAATTCTCGGTTTTCTTCGCACTAATATAACTAAGATGTTAGTTTTATCGTAATCTATCTACAGATTTTACAAGATCTTCATCCTTTTTAATAGCTTTATTTGCCAAAACAATAAGCAATACAGCCAAAATTGGTAAGAACATCCCAATACCTTTCTCCGAAACAGTAGCTTCTCCAGGTAAAGTTAGAGATACATAAATCAATAATCCTAATAAAAAAAGATTGATCAAAATAACAATACGCCCTACTACAAATTGTAACTTTCTATTGTTAAATAAAAAAATGGTTACAAATGATATAATAGCAGAAAGTAAGAACAATATAGGAATTAATTTTAAAAGAGCAGACTCTCTCAAAAATAAATCCAAAGCAAATACATTTCCTTTAAGATTATCCCAAAGATCAAAAACAAAAATCATACCTCCAGAAACAACTGAAGCTAATAATAAGTATATGGTTTGTATTCTTTGAATCATCAATTAAAATATATGGTTACAAAAGTAAAACTTTCTTTTTTAAAAAGAAAACTTGAAACTTAAAAAAAAAGTATATATTTGTTATATAATTAACCGCACAAAAGTTATTGTATAGCACTATATACAATTATATCAATCAAAACAAATTATAAAATCTTAATATAAAAGATTTACATTTTAACTTAACATATAAATAATGTTCGAAATCTCTGAACTAAAAGCAAAAACCCTTGCTGATTTACAGGTAATTGCAAAATCTATTGGTCTTTCTAAAACTAGCCAACTTAAAAAATTAGATTTAGTTTATCAAATACTAGATACACAAGCTGCAAACCCAAGTAAAGCAGCTGTTGCAACTTCAACTACTGAAGAAAAACCAAAAACAGTAGATAAACCAAAAAGAAAACGTGTTTCTAAAACTCCACAAGCTACAGTAACTGCTAATGAAGAAAAAGAAACTCCAGAAGAAAAAACAGTAGAAAGACCAAAAAAAACTGCTCCAAATCATCCTAAACCAACTCAAAAAAAACCTATTCCAAGAAAAGTGGTAAACAAAGAGAGTAAAGATGATGTAAAGACTGAAGCTACTCCTTCTATTAAGAATGATAAGCAAGAACAAAAACCTGCAAATCAACAAAACAAGCCACAGCATAAAAACCCTAATCAACAAAATACTAAATCGAAAAACAATAATCAAAACAGAGATAAAAAACCTACTGTAAGCAGAGGTAATAAATCTAACAATAGGTACAGAGATCCTGATTTTGAGTTCGATGGAATTATAGAGAGCGAAGGAGTTTTAGAAATGATGCCAGATGGTTATGGGTTCTTAAGATCATCAGATTACAACTATTTATCTTCGCCAGATGATATTTATGTTTCTCAATCTCAAATAAAATTATTTGGTTTAAAAACTGGAGATACAGTTAGAGGAAATGTTCGTCCGCCAAAAGAAGGTGAAAAATATTTTCCATTAATTAGAGTATCAAAAATAAACGGATTAAATCCTAACATTGTTAGAGATAGGGTTTCTTTCGAACATTTAACACCTTTATTTCCACAAGAAAAATTCAATTTAGCAGAAAAAGGAAGTTCTTTATCAACAAGAATTATCGATTTATTTTCTCCTATTGGAAAAGGACAACGTGGTATGATTGTAGCACAGCCTAAAACTGGTAAAACCATGTTATTAAAGGATGTTGCAAAGGCAATTGCCACCAATCATCCAGAAGTTTATCAAATAGTATTATTAATTGATGAACGTCCTGAAGAAGTTACAGACATGCAAAGAAGTGTTCGTGGAGAAGTTGTAGCATCTACTTTTGATGAACCAGCAGATAAACACGTAAGAGTTGCCAACATTGTTTTAGAAAAAGCAAAACGTTTGGTAGAATGTGGACACGATGTTGTTATTCTTTTAGATTCAATTACACGTTTGGCAAGAGCATATAATACAGTTGCACCAGCATCTGGTAAAATACTTTCTGGTGGTATAGATGCAAATGCATTACACAAACCAAAACGTTTCTTTGGTGCAGCTAGAAACATAGAAAATGGAGGTTCTTTAACCATTATCGCAACTGCACTTACAGAAACAGGTTCTAAAATGGACGAAGTTATTTTCGAAGAATTTAAAGGAACTGGTAACATGGAACTTCAATTAGATAGAAATATTTCTAACAGAAGAATTTATCCTGCAATCGATTTAATTAAATCTTCTACAAGACGTGATGATTTATTATTAGACGAGAAAACTGTGCAAAGAATGTGGATTCTACGTAAGTATTTAGCAGACATGAACCCTATTGAAGCTATGGAGTTCATTAATGATAGAATTAAATTCTCTAAAAATAATGAAGAGTTTTTAATCTCCATGAAAGGATAAATAAATTATCACTTTATACAATATATTAAACCTTTTTGAGAAATCAAGAAGGTTTTTTATTTGTAGCTATTTCCTGCTTTTCGCTATATCTTTTTATGCTGAATATAAAATAGCAATTCTAATATTAAAAAGTTGTTTCCTATTAGTAACTAATTCAATGTAAAGTTTAGCATAAAAAGGATGCCACTTCAATCAGGGCTATACTTGTTTGTAATTTTAGTGAATCAAAAAAAAAAAGACAATCATTATCAAAAAAAATAATTCAAAAAAAATCCGTTCAGAAAGTTCTGAACGGATTTTTATATAAATAATGTAAGTTATACTAGTTACCTACATACATATTTGCTCTATTGTCTTCAATGTCAGAAGCTTTCTTAATAGCTTCATACATTTTAAAAGTTAATCTCTTTCTACCTTCAGAAATCGTTTTTCTTTTAGTTTCATAGTTTGGTAATGCTGTTGGCAAAACTTTGTTAGTTAAAGTAAAAGCATAAACTCCTCTACTGCCTTCTATATTCGTGTAAACTTTATTAGGTTCTGCATTGTACATTGCTCCAACAACTTTAGGTTCAGATCCTGCACCAGCCAAAGTTGGGCTTTTTAAAGTAACTCCATTTGCAGTTCTAACCGTTGTATTGTTTGCCTTTGCAATATCTTCTAAAGAACTTCCTTTAAGTTTATCTGCTAATAATTTAGCTTTCTTTTCATTTACTAAAACAGGTCTTACTCTACTTGTTGCTTTTTCAGCAGACATTAAACCTTTTTCTGTACTTCCTGTTAAGAATGCAACTACATGGCTTCCTTCTAAATCGAAACGTTTAAAACTTCCTATTTCTGTATCATTATTAAAAGCCCAAGTTACAATGTTTCTTTGGTTTCCTAAACCAGGAACATTTTCATCTAAAACCTTTAAACCAATAGCAGGTTTAGTAGCATAATTATTTTCTTTAGCTACATCACTAAAATTCTTATTTTTAGAAAGTGCTAAAGCAAATTGTTCTGATTTTTGAAAAACAGCGTTTTCAGTTGCTTCAGATGGTACTATTTTTCTACCATAAGTTGCTAACTTTACTACTGTTTGGTTATTTTTTTGGTCATCAATTTTTACAATATGGAATCCAAAAGGTGTTTTAACAACATCTATATCTCCTTTTTTACTAGTAAAAGAAAAATCTCTAAAAGCAGGTGTCATTCTATTGTAATTAAACCAATCTAACTCACCACCTTTATCTGAATTAGATTTATCTGATGAAAATTCTTTTGCTAAATCTGCAAATTTTCTATTGCTTCTTTTTACAACATTTAAAATACTATCTGCTAATTTTTTAGCTTGGTCTTCTGTTCTTGTAATGTCTGGTGTTGCTCTTTGAGAACCAACAAAAGGAATTAAAATATGACTAGCTTTTACAGAGTCTGGCATTTTTGCAACTTCTACAACTTTAGAAATTTTAAAATATCCTTGGTCTTTATATGGCCCAAAAACATCACCTTTAGATCCTTCAAAGATTTCAGATGAAACTTGGTTATTTACTGAATTCTTATATTTAAAACCTAAATCTAAATTGATATCAGAATCATTTTCGTTTAAGAATTCGTTATCATTTGTAGCTGATTTAAAATCTTCTATTAAAGTAGCAACATCATTTTTAATTGCTGTTTCATCTTCTGGAGTTGCAACAATATCAAACTTTACATAAGAGATATCTCTAGATTCATCAACCTTAAAAGTAGTTGGGTTTGCTTTTACATAAGCTTCAACTTCAGATTTAGAAATAGTAACTAAACTATCTGCAATTGTAGAATATGGTACAAATACAAATTGAGAATTTAATTTTGTGTTCTCTACAAAATATTCTGCTTCTCCTTCTTTTAAAGAAGCTCCTAAACCTGCAGTTACTAAATTATTATATGTATTTCTTTCTGCATTGTCTCTAATTTGGTTCATGTAATTAGACCAAGCAGACCACATTTGCTCATTGTTTTCTTTAGTATCTGCTAAAAATTGCTTGAATTTTGTTTCATCAAATAAACCAGCTTCATTTAAAAACTGTGGATTACTTTTTACTGAAGGAGCGTTTATAACTTCATTCCAAACATCTGCTTCACCAACAGTAATTCCAGCTTCAGACAACTGATTTTGATATATTTTTTTTCTTACAATATTATCCCAAACAGTTTTTGTTGCTTGCATATCTGAAACATTGCTACCAGCTTGTTGCTTGTAAGCATCTACAGCAGTTGCAAATTCTTGTCTAGAAACTGTTTCTCCATTAATTTCTCCTATTTCGTTTACTTTATTAGAGTTAAAAAAGTCTCCTAAAGTAGAAGGATCTAATACAAAAGCAAAAAGTGCTAAACCAATTATGATGATTAAGAACATTGAACGTTCTCTAATTTTCGATAAAATTGCCATAAGTTTTTATTTAATTTCAGTTGGCGAATATACGATTTGGGTTTTAATACTGCAACCCATTTTTTACTTATTAGTAGTAAGTTCTTTAGTATTTTAATAGAAGTAAATGAATCGCTTAATTTTAGTCTTCTTTATCTGTTATTTTAAAAGAAACCTCATCTATTTTAGCGCTACTCATTTTTAAGATTCTTATTTCAAAATCTTCAATCTCTACAACATCTTCTTGTGTTGGTATGTTTTCTGTGTGATCTATTATAAAACCTCCTAAAGTTTCATAAGCTTCAGATTTAGGAATGTTTAAATCGTATTCTTCATTCAAATAATCGATTTCTAATCTTGCAGAAAAGTTGAACTTAGTTTCGCTAACTTTTTCTTCTAAAAACTCTTGAGAATCATGTTCATCTTCTATTTCACCAAACAATTCTTCAACAATATCTTCTACAGTTATCATTCCAGAAGTTCCTCCATATTCATCTACAACAACAGCTACACTTTTTCTTTTTTTCATTAAACCGTTTAAAATGTAATTAACCATCATAGATTCAGGTACAATTTCTACAGGTAATAAAATAGATTTTATGGTTTTTGGTTTTTTAAAGAGTTCAAAAGCATTTACATAACCAATTACATCGTCTAAAGAAGATTTATAGACTAAAATTTTAGACAAACCAGTTTCTATAAATATATTTTTTAAGTTTGATACTTTTTCATGAATTTCTACTGCTACAATTTCAGTTCTTGGTACCATAACTTCTCTTGCTTTTACGTTATGGAACTGCAAAGCATTCTGAAAAATCTGAATTTCGGAATCCAATTCATCATCATCATTACCTGTTTCTAATTGTTCTGTTATGTAGTTTCCTAATTCTTCTTTACTAAATTCGGTTTGTTGCTCATCTGCATTTGTTTTAAAAAATACACGTAAAAAGAAATCTGATATAAGCGTAATAAAATCGGATACAAAATGGAATAAAACATAAAAGAAATAGGCAGGTAATGCAAATATTTTTAAAACTTCATTAGCGTAAATTCTAAAAATTGCTTTTGGTAAAAACTCTGCTGTTATTAAAATAACAATGGTAGAAATAATTGTTTGAATTAATAAGATAGAGAAGTCATTATAACTATCTAATGGCAGAATTCTTGTAAGAAAACCACCCATATAATAACTATAAACCACCAAAGATATATTATTACCAACTAACATTGTGGTAATAAATTTTGATGATTTTTGAGTAATTTTGTTAAGAATCCTTGGAATAAAACCTTCTCTTTTTTTCTCTAATTCTATGTGAAGTTTATTTGCCGATACAAAAGCAATTTCCATTCCCGAAAAAAAAGCGGAAATCAAAATGGATATTATGATAATTATGAGTTCAATTTCCATTAAGAAATTTATATACTATTTGTTTTGATTGTTTCTTTGTTCTACTTTTTTTCTAAAATGTCTTTTAAAGAAAAACACTAAAGTAATAAAAATAGCAAAGCCAAGAAACAAATAAGATCTAGACCTATCTGTATTCCAACGAATTATTCCTTCTATTAAGCAAATAAATGCTACCATTAAATACCCGTATTGAAAAAATTTCCAAATTTTATTCATAATATTAATCTTCTGTTGTTTCTAATTTTCCTGTTGTTTTTCTGGCTAAATGTTTGCTTAAGTCTTCTTTACACTCAAAACCAATTCCGTAAATAGTGTCTTTTCTTGTAGTGAGTGTAAACTCTTTTTCTGAAAAGAAATACTTGGTATTTTGATCCCAAAATAATTGCTCTGTTAACAGTTTAGATTGCTCTGTATGATTTGTAACTACTACATTACCTCTTATTTCTGCCACTTTAGTCTTATCATAAGACAGAGAGTAATCTCCAGAAATAGTTACAGAATCTATTCCGTTTTTATCAAAATTAATAATTTTTATTCCTTTTGGAAACTCACTATAAGGATGTTGATCTCTGTTACTAAAATCTAATCTTAAAGGTGTAATTAATTTAGAGGTTATTCTACCTGAATCTTTATAAACATGATAGGCATTTTTTGCCGTACCAATTGGCAAATTTTTTGACGCTAAAAAATCTCTAACTTGTTGCGTATTGTTAGAGCAAGAAAAAAGCATTACTGTTACCAATGTAACAGTAATGCTTTTTAAAAATATTTGTGTCTTGTTTTTCACTAAATTATTTAGATGGCACTCTAACAGTTTCTCCAATCCAACATTTAATAGTATAACTACTTCCTGGATTAATACCAGCTGTAAAAATTACTTTTTGGCTAGGCACATTTGCTCTATAACTTGCAGAATAGCTACGTGCAGTTGCAGAAATACTTGGATCTACAGAAGCTGCTCTATTAGCCTGATTTAATGCTGCAACATAAACCATTCTCTTTTCAAACTCACTGTTTCCACAAGAGTTTGCACTCACTGCATATAAATTTGCAATAAATAAATATGCTCTTCCATAATTAGGATTAAATCTTAAAGCTTCTCTTGCCAAGCTTCTAGCAGAACTGTATTGACCTCTGTCTTTGGCTGCTTGTGCAAACTTCATTTTTATTTTTGCTTTCTTTAAAGGATCAGTTTCTAAATTAAAAGATTTCTCTCTCATTGCTGTCGCGCCAGATGCGTCTCCATTATCTTCTAAAACATTTGCTAAAAAGGCATATGCTTCTGGTGATGGTGAAGCTTCTGCATAAGCTCTAACTAATTTTGCATATAAAGGATCTGCTTGACAACCTTTATTAAACATTCTAGATACTGCTCTTTTTAACCAAACTGCATTTCCTTTATTTGCTTCAAAACTACCTTTGTACAAAGGAATTAATCTTTCACAAGTTGCAATTTCTGTAATGATAGCATCTAAACCACCTTCTACAGTACCTAATGCTGTAGAGTTTACAGTATAAGCATGTATTAATTTTTTATTAGCTATCGTATCTTTTGTTAATTCTTTTAATTTAACAGCATATCCTTCTAACTTTAAGTTTACATTTTCTAATACATCATCATAAGTATCAAAAACTTTTTGAGGATTTGTGTCTTTTTGTCTATCAGTTACACCTTGAAAATAAGAATACAAATTCTTAACACCCATTTTTGTTGGGTCAATTGCATATCCTTTTTCTAATATTGTAAAAATAACATCATCCGAAGCTAATTTATTATCAGCTAAATACGTAGCATAATCACTATGTACTTTTGCAGGATTTTTAGTAGGATAATATTGTAACCTTTGTTCATAAACTCTTTTTGCTAAAACTGGATCTTTTCTTACATCTTCTGCAAGAGTTGAACCATATTTGTAGATGTTTACAGACAAATCTTTACAATTATCCATAAGATATATCCAATTTGTGTAAGCATCATCATACTTTTTCGATTGAAAATCTCCTTTAAATAAATTGTACTTAATAGTACATTCTCTGTTTGCGTCCTGAGCATTTGTTTTTGCTGATGCTAATAATAACACTGTAGCCAATAAAAACGTAAATTTCTTCATTTTGTTAGTTTTTTATTAATCAATTTTCCTTTTTTGAAACCAATTTGTATCTGTCAAAGATAAACTTAATCTAAAATTAAAATAATTTTCTTGAATTAAATTATTAGCAGTGGTCCCTCTTTTACCAAACTCAAATCCCATATTAACATTAGATAATTGTTTCAGTGGTAAACCTAATCCAAAAGATATGCCAAAGTCGTTTATTTGATTGAAATTTGTATTATTTGTTGATCCGTTAACTAACAAACCAGTATTTTCAAAACGAATACCCGCTCTATAAGTAACTCTTTCCCAGTAACTTGATATTGAATTTATTTTTGGAAGATAAAAACCTCCAAGAGAAAACCTATTTGATTTTTCATAAGCAAATGCGGTATTTGTCTTATTCAAGAATCCAGAATTCTCAATTGCCGCTTGATTTTCATACTCCAAGCCTAAATACCATTTATCAAACTTTCCTAAACCAGCTCCAATAGTAGTTTTCAACGGGAGTTTGTATTCTCCTTTAATAGCTATATTTGGTCTGTAATCTCTAGGTATCTCACCTCCAGTTCCTGAATAGCTTAAGGTATATTCAGATTCTGTACCAGTTACAGTTAAATCATTTCCAAATTTAAAAGCTGCTCCAGAATTAAAAATAAGTTTGTTTTTTAATGTTTTTTGATATTGAGCCCCCAAAGTAACAGAACCTCCTCTTACATTTGTTGTCTCGCTGTTTTTTGTAGCTAAAGTTGCATCTACATTTCCCTCTATTACACTATTATCTATGTTTCCAAATTTATAATCAGCCTCTAAACCTATAGACAATTCTTTAGTAAGTTTAATTCCAAAACTTCCATAAACTCTATTAACACCTCCATCACCTGTAAAAAGGGTATTAATCGTGTTTCCCTTGTCATCTAACAATGAACTAGACAAGGAATAACCTACTGAAGAAACAGGTTGTAGACCTACTGAAAAACCTGCTTTATTTCCAATAGGGAAAGCTACTGCAAAGTAACTTAAACTTGTAGAGTTTGCGTTTTGTTTTACATCTCCATTTCTTATAGTTAAATCATTATTTAACAATCCAAAGGCATAAGTTGTATATCTTAAATCTGCATAAGCAGCCGGATTTGTAAAATTTAGATATTTATAATGGTTAAAAGCAACTCCAATGCCTCCCATACTACTTTGCTCTACTGTTCTTGGGCTAAACTCGTCTCCAAAACCAAAAAAAGAATATGGTGATGAACTTGTTCTTTGTGCAGTTGTTGCAAAAGAAGTTATTAGTAATAGAGCTACTAGAATCTTTCTAATCATTTTTCTTCGTTAAATATCAATAATTCATTTAATCCTTGAAGGAGAAAATTTTGATTGGCAAATATGCTACTTTTTAATTGTTTTGACAAGAAATTTGTATCTCCTCCTGTTAAAACAATTGTTAAATCTCCAAATTTCTCTTTATAATCTAAAATTACGCCTTCTAACTCCTTTGTAACACCATTTACAACTCCAGAATGTATACTTTCATTTGTAGATTTTCCAATGAAACTTTTAACTTCTTTTTTTTCAAGAAAAGGTAATTTAGCTGTAAAATTATTTAATGCCTTATATCTCATGTTTATTCCTGGTGAAATAGCTCCTCCTAAATATTCTGATTTATCATTAACAAAATCAAAAGTGATACAAGTACCTGCATCTATAACCAATACATTTTTGTTTGGATATTTCTTTACTGCACCAGTAACCAACGCAATTCTATCTAAACCTAAAGTTTTTGGTGTTTCATACAAATTGACAAATGGCACTTCTGTTGAAGAAGAAACAAGCGTTAATTTGATTAATTTCTGGAGCTTTTCTACCTTTTTCTCTGAAATTGATGCCACGCTAGACATGATTCCACAAGAAATATTATATTTTTTAATTATTTTCTTCAATTCTGATAAAATTATTTTCTTGTCAAAAGAAACAGAAAAAACGATTGTATCTTGCTTAAAAACAGCAGCCTTAACACTAGTATTACCTATATCTATAATTAAATTCATATGTCTAAATTAGAAAAAAGTTAAAAATAAATGACATTTTTTTTAAATTTGTTTAGCAGATGTAAAAAAACATTTTATATTTGCAACCGCTAAGGCGATGGTACCTTAGCTCAGTTGGTAGAGCAAAGGACTGAAAATCCTTGTGTCCCTGGTTCGATTCCTGGAGGTACCACAAAAAAATCCGAACATTTGTTCGGATTTTTTGTTTTATAAAACTTATCTATTTCATCATTGATAAGTTATTTAATTCTTGATTTGTAAGCTCTCTCCATCTTCCTCTTGGAAGGTTTTTCTTTGTAAGCTCTGCAAAAATAACTCTATCTAATTTGTTTACTTTATAGCCAACATGTTCAAAAATCTTACGTACTATTCTATTTCTACCAGAATGAATTTCGATACCAATTTCTGATTTCGGTTGTCCATCTACATAAGAAACAGCATCAATAAATACTTTTCTTCCCTCAATTATTACATCTCCACGTAGTTTCTCTAAATCTTTTAAATCTAATTTTCTATCTAAAGAAGCATGATACAACTTGCGTACATTGTGTTTTGGATGCGTTAATTTTTTTGCTAAATCTCCATCATTTGTAAACAACAACAAACCTGTAGTGTTTCTATCTAATCTTCCAACCGGATAAATACGCTCTTTAGAAGCGTTTGCAACTAATTCCATTACAGTTTTTCTACCACGATCATCGTCCATGGTTGTAATGTAGTTTTTTGGTTTATTTAATAAAATATACTTTTTTTGCTCTGGTGTAATAGATGTTCCATCGAATTTCACAACATCTGTTGGCTGAACTTTGTAGCCCATTTCTGTCATTAACTTCCCATTTACTTCTACACTACCATGCTCAATGTACGTATCTGCTTCTCTTCTAGAACAGATACCGGAATTGGCAATATATTTGTTTAAACGGATTCCTGATGATTCATCAGATTTTGGAGTTTCTTTGATTTTCTTGTACTCTTTCTTTGGGCTTTTTCTGCTTAAAGGAGTACTTTTTCTACTAAGAGGAGTGCTTTTTTTGCCTTCTTGTCGTCCTCGCGACGAGTTTTTATTTGAATTCATTTTAAAAAAATTTTATGCAAAGGTACTCAAATAGAAGATTTTAATTCAAACTATCTATTACTTTTTCAACGATTAGAGAAGTATCAATAAAAACAAGACAAAAAACACCTATTAAGAGTAACAATTTTAAAATATTATGCAAAATTCTATATTGATTTTTAGTTTTTGCATTCCATAGATAAGAACCTACAAATATCAAAATAACCATCGCAAAATAGAAGTAATAACGCATATAACTTAATGACGGGTATCTAAATAATACAGAAACAGGAAACAAAGTTAAAATTAATAAAAAAATTGATAATTTTTTAGTCTTTAATTCTCCATATGCTACTGAAAAAGTGGTATAATTATTTGCTAACGCTCCTTTAATATTTTCTAAATCTTTTATTAATTCTCTCACCATAATTACTAAAAACAGAAAAACTGCATGGACAAAAATTATTTTTGAGAAGTTACCAAAATACACAAAAACTGCAAAAAAAGGTAATATAGTAAGTACAGTAGCAGATATTAACCCAGTTAATGGATGTTTTTTTAGTTTATGAGAATAAAACCAGATTGCAAAAATATATACTGAAAAAAACAAAGCCGCTCTCCATGAAATTAATGTACCAAAAATAAAACCTAAAAAATTAAGAATAAAGTAAAGCTTTAATCTTGTAGACTGTTTTACATAGGTATCTAAACCTGTTTTAAGAGGTCTATTAATCCTATCAACTTTAATGTCATAAAAATTATTAATAATATAACCTGCAGCAACAACACAAATTGAAGCTAAAACAATATAAAGCAAATGCCAATCGAAAATAACATGTCTTATAGACTTTTCTGGAGAGAAAATAAATATAGAAGCTAAATATTGTGCAGCAATTAAAACAAGAATATTATACCCTCTAATAACTGATAAAAGACTTAATATTTTGTAGGTAATTCTTTTTACTTTAAAGGAAGTCATAAAGATTTTTTAGAATCTGTAAACCAATTCTAATTTATAATCTTTTAAGCTTTGTTGCGCTTTTTGATAATCTTCTGTAAAACCTAAAATGTAACCACCGCCACCAGAACCGCAAAGTTTTAAGTAGTAATCATTTGTTTTAATTCCTTTTTCCCAAACTTTATGAAAAGCAACAGGAATCATTGGTTTAAAGTTTTTTAGAACTATTTTAGAGAGATTTTTTACATTACCAAATAAAGATTTTACATCACCTTGTAAAAAATTATCTATACAAATATCTGTAGTCGTAGCAAATTCTTCACTAATCATTTTTCTAAAACCTTCGCTTTTCATCTTATTCATAAAGATGTTTACCATAGGTTCAGTTTCACCAATTTGTTCTGAATCTAATAAAAAAACAGCACCTTTTCCTTCTTTTTGTGATGGAATTCCTGCTGGCTCTATATCTATTTTAGAATTGATTAAAATTGGTAAACTTAAGTAACTATTTAAAGGATCTAAACCAGAACTTTTTCCATGAAAAAAAGATTCCATCAAAGAAAATACTTCTTTTAGCTTTAGTAATTTTTCTCTTGTTAAATTTTCTAAAACAGTAATTTTATCGGCAGCATATTCATCATAAATAGACGCAACAAGTGCACCAGAACTTCCAACTCCATAACCTTGTGGTATTGAAGAATCGAAATACATTCCGTTAACAATATCTTTCTGTAACTTTTTTAAATTAAAAGTAACTAAATCTGTTTCTAAATTTGCTAAATAGTCATAAAAACGCTGTAAGTTTTCATTAGATTTTTTAGCATTATCAACAAGATTAGAAGATGTTTTTAATGCACCTCTGTATGCGTTAAACGGAATTGCTAAACCTTTAGAATCTTTAATAATTCCGTATTCTCCAAAAAGAAGAATTTTAGCATAAAATAGTGGTCCTTTCATTTTTCTTTAAATAGTGGTACAAAAATACAAATTTTTATGTTAAGAGAATCTTATCAAATATTTTTGTAAAAAGTTTTCCAAATTCCTACTTTTTCACCTTTATTATATTTTCCTTTTTCCTGAATTTTTCCGTTCTTGTAGTACACCTTCCAACTTCCTTCTCTTAATCCAGCTTCGTACTTACCTATTCTTTTCATTTCTCCAGTATCATAATACTCGTAGAATTTACCTTCAGGTTTCCCATCAACATAATTCACTTTCTGAAAATTTGCTCCATTTTCATGAAAATAGTTTACAGCTCCAACATAAACTTCTTTGTTAGGTTTATTAGTTTTACTTAAACCCTCCATTTGTTTTTTTCCAGAAACGTAATAATCAACAATCCAATAACCATTGTCTACTTTCTTGGGAGCAGGTCTATAGTAAGCAGCTTTTTCCTTTGTAGAAAGGTTCCAATTAGAATCGAAATAAACAGTTTCTTGGGCTGATAATGATGATGTTAAAAACCCAACAACAATTAAAATAAGTACAGTTGTAGTTTTCATAAGAACGTGTTTTTAATTGCTGAAGATGTTACAGCTTTTTTGCTCCAAAACCGACAGTATCACAAATATAGTGATTTTTCTGACAGTATTTAGATAATTGATTATCAATAAATTGATTCACTTTTTCCTTTTCCTTTTCTGGATACAACACATGTACATTTGCACCTGCATCTAAAGTAAAACAAATATTACTATTGTTTTCTTCACGATATTCCCAAATTTTGTTGATAATTTCTAACGTATTGGGTTTCATTAAAATAAAATAGGGATTGCTTGTCATCATCATTGCATGCAATGTTAACGCTTCACTTTCTACTAAATTTACAAAAGCTTTTATATCTCCATTTTGAAGAATTTTTGAAAGCTTTGCAAGATTGTCATTCGCTTGTACAAATCTATTTTCTGCGTACGGATGATTCTGCATTAAGTTATGCCCAACAGTACTAGAAACTTGCTTTTCTCCTTTATCTACCAACAAAATTGCATCTTGGTAATTCTCGAAAACCGAATGCACTTTGTAAGGAAACTGAACTCCAAATAAATCTGAACTTCCTTCAATTTTCGGATGATTTCCCCAAACAACCAGAGGACCTTCTACACTTCTACTTGCACTTCCAGAACCTAAACGTGCTAAAAAAGATGCTTTTTTACTAATAAATTCTTGCGTTAAATCTGAATTTAGTACATTTTCTAAACTCATTAAACACATTGCAATAGCACTTAAACCACTTGCAGAAGAGGCAATTCCGCTTGAGTGTGGAAAAGAATTTTCTGAATGAATTGTCATTCTATAATCGAAAATATAAGGGCAATATTCTGCTACTCTTTTAAAAAATTCTGCAATTTTAGGTTTGAACTCTTCTTTCTTTTTTCCTTCAAAAAATAAATCAAACTCTACATCTGTTGAAGTTTCTTTTTTAGAAAACTCGATAGTAGTAATTGTATGACAATTTTTTAAAGTAAAGCTAATAGAAGCATTTTTTGGAATTTGAGGATTACTTTTTCCCCAATATTTTACCAATGCAATATTGCTTGGTGTTTGCCATTTAAAACTTACTTTTTCTACTGAATTTGTATTTTTTTTCGGAATGAATTGTGCTGCACTCAAATTTTAGAATTTTCAACAAAGATAAAACTATTTAGCCTAATTTTCTTCTAACTTTTTAAGTACATTTTCTTTATAAGTTCTACTAATAGGAATTGCATTTTTTGCTATTTCCACAAACTCATTTGTGTAAGATTCTATTTTATTAAAATTGATAATATAAGATCTATGAATTCTTAAAAAAGTGCGTTTTGGCAACTTGGTTTCTATGTTACTAATTGTTTCTCTTGTAACTATAATTTTATCTACTAAATGAATTTTAATATAATCGGAAAGACTTTCTATATAAAGAATTTCGTCAAAAATAATCTTTACCATTTTACGGTCTGAACGCACAAAAACAGCATCATTTTCAGTTGTATCTTCTTTACTTTTAACTGAATCTTCAGCACTTATTTTGGTCTCAAAAAACTTATTAATTGCTTGTAGAAAACGGTCAAAAGAAATTGGTTTTAACAAATAATCTACCGCCTGTAGATCGAAACCATCTACAGCATATTCTCTGTAAGCTGTTGTAAAAATAATTTTAGAATTTTTGTTGATGGATTTTGCCAAAGACAAACCAGAAATATCTGGCATATTAATATCTAGAAAAAACAAATCAATTTTTTGATGATTCATGATTTCAAAAGCTTCCATGGCATTTTTACAGCTTTTAATTAAGTTTAAATTAGGAACTTTGTCTACAAAAGAAGTAATTATTTCTCTTGCAACTGGCTCGTCATCAACAATAACACAATTTATTTTACTCATTTCTTTTTTAAATCGATTCTTAAAGTTACTCTAAATATAGATTTTTCTTCAAGTATTTCTAATTGATATTTATTAGGAAACAACATTTCTAATCGCTTTTTTATGTTCTCTAACCCGATACCAGATATTGATTTTGCTGTTTCTTTTGACGTGTTTTCAACTTTAAAAAACAGCGAATTATCATCAGTTTTTAAATTGATATCTACTTTTAAAACTTCTTGTACAATTGCACCATGTTTAAAACTATTTTCTAAAAACGGAATTAATAACATTGGTGGAATTTGCAATAATTTATTTGTATTTTCTTTTTTAAAATTGACTTCTAACGTGTCATGAAAACGCATTTTTTCCAAAGAAATATAATCTTCTAAATGATTTATTTCTTCATCTAAAACAACAGTTGGTTTATCTACTTGATATAAAATATAATCTAATAAATTAGAAAGTTTTAAGATCATATCTGGAGTTTCATCTGCTTTTTTTATTGCAAAACCATAAATTGTATTTAAAGAATTAAACAAAAAATGTGGGTGAATCTGCATCTTCAAAAACTTTAATTCTTGTTCTTTTAATTGCAATTGTGTTTGTAAAAATCTTGTTTCTAAATGTTTTTTTTCTTCCAGTGATTTATAATTGTGTTTTAAAATTTTTAAACTACTTGCCAAGGCAACTATTAACAAAACACAGACTAAAATTACAGATGCGCTTTTTGTTAACATTGGCATTTGCTGAAATTCTAAATTAAAGAAAAACACGAATCCAAAAGCCATAGTCATTAAAACTGCTGTGGTTACAAAAACTGATGCATAAAAAGAATACAATGCAAACTGCTTGTGTTTTTTTTCTAATAGATAATTTGGAATTAAATCATACACAAAAACATACGAAGCAACTATTGAAATAACACTGAGAATGGTAGAAAACCAAAATAAAAATTCTTTATTAGAAGTACCAACGCTAAAAAAAACATAAAAGAAAAACCATATCAAAAACCAAAAAAGGAAATGAAGTCCAACTTTTCTAACAGAAAAAAATATGTTTTTTTGCATGTTGCAAAATAAAAAAAACAAGTTGTTTTATTAAGAAATAGAGATGAAATACAGATTTTAATCTCGAAAAAGCAAAAAATGCTTCTTTTTAATAAAAACAAACGTCCTTTTGTAGAAAACAAAAACATACTGGTTATTCATCGCAATTAAAATTAAATAACTTAAATTAAAAATATATTTGAAACGAATTTAAAAACTAATATTATGAACTTAATTAACGAAGGCGGACCATTATTTATGGTTTCATTGCTAATTTTACTAATTGTTACTATTTTTTTAGTAGCTAAAGGACTTAAAAACAACACTTCAAAAAACCTAGAACTTATTAAAGCTGTAAGTTTATTTGCTTTAGTTTTTGGTTTTTTTGGTTTTATTTTGGGCTTAATTAATGCATTGGATATGATTTCTGATACTTCTGAAATTGCTCCAGGTATTTTAGCTGGCGGAATAAAAAGAGGAATCTTACCTCCTACTTTAGGAACTTTTATATTTCTTATAGGTCGATTAGGAGTTATTGTTATTACTTGGATGAAAAAGGAATAGTTTTAAATTAATTACTATTAAAAATACCCATTTCATTATTTTTGAAATGGGTATTTTTGTAACTATGAAAAACAAAAAAGTTTTTTTATTATTAAATGGTGAAGCTCCCATAAAAACACCAGACCTTTCTAATTATGATATCATTTGTGCAACAGATGGTGCTTATCAATATTTAAAAGAAAATAATATAAAACCTAATTTTATTAGTGGCGATTTCGATTCTCTAAATGAAATACCCAATACTATTGAAATAATAAAAACTCCAAATCAAGATTATACAGATTTTGATAAAATTTTACAAATCTTGTTTGATAAAGGCTTTAAAACCATTGATGTTTTTGGTGCAAGTGGAAAAGAACAAGATCATTTTTTAGGAAATTTACACACCGCAATTCAATGGAAAGAAAAATTAAACCTTACTTTTTTTGATAATCATAGTTATTATTTTTTGGCTGACAAATCAACTCAAATACCAAACTGTAAAAACAATATTATTTCTTTAATTCCATTTCCGAAAGCAACAAATATCAACACAAAAGGGTTACAATATTCTTTAAATAATGAAGATTTAATTTTTGGGGAAAGAATTGGTACAAGAAACAAAGCTATTAATAACCTAATATCTATTACTTTTGAAGTTGGAGAATTGTTTATTTTCGTCAATCAATAAAACAAAAAAATGTCTAGAAAAATAAAATTATTGTGGGATTTTAGAGGTCCAGATGCCAAAGAAACTGCAAAACACCATACTATTCATTTAAAAGAATTTACAACTATAGAAAACCTTGAATTTATAGAAATTGATATTCAAGAGAAAAATCCTATGCTTTTTTCTGCTTTTATAACTGTAAATGAAAATGATATGAAAACCTTTAGAGATGCTTTAAAACCTCATCGTGGGGAAATTGCATAATTCTATATATTTCTAAAATGAAACCTTTATTCAATGCACACTTTCACATTCAATCATATAGCACTTTCAGTTAAAAATGTAGATAAATCTGTTGCTTTTTATCAAAAAGTACTTCAACTAAAAGAGATTAAAAATACTGCTTCTGAATCAAAAACTAGATGGTTGTCTTTAAACGATAGTTTACAACTTCACTTAATTCCTCGTCCAGATTCTGAAATAAAAACAAATAAAGCTGTTCATTTTGCTTTATCAACTGCAGATTTGGATTCATTTGTAAATTATCTAAAAGATTTAAAAATTGATTATTCTGATTGGCTTGGCACAATAAACAAAGACTACATAAGAAAAGATGGAATAAAACAAATTTACTTTCAAGACCCAAATGGATATTGGATTGAAATAAATGACGATGTTTAATATATTAAACAATTAACAAAATTATTTCCACTTTATACCACAACCCATACTTGGTTTTTGGTTTTCTAAAGCAGGTTTATTTTCTAGTAAATTATTTAAAGATGTTCGTAAATCATTTCCAGTAACTGGTTTTCCGTTTCCAGGTCTAGAATTATCTAATTGTCCGTGATAGATGGCTTTTAAATCCGTATCAAAAGCATAAAAATCTGGTGTACAAGCTGCATCATAAGCTTTTGCAACATCTTGTGTTTCATCAAATAAATACGGAAAAGGATAGTTTTCTTTTATTGCTAATTCCTTCATTAATTCGGGTGAATCTTGCGGAAAATTGTCAACATCATTAGAACTAATTGCTATAAAATTAACACCTTTTTGCTGGTATTCATTGGCTATTTTAACCAGCTCATTATTTACATGAATTACAAACGGACAGTGATTACAAATAAACATAATTACGGTTCCTTTCTTCCCTTTTAAATCATTTAGAGAATAAAACTTATTGTCAACTGTATTTATTAATTTAAAATCTGGAGCTGTTTTTCCATTTTTAAATTCATTAGATTCTGTTCTTGCCATAATATTTTTAATTTTCTGCTAAAGCTTTTGCACAAATAAAACCTCCAGTCCACGCATTTTGGAAATTAAAACCTCCAGTAACTGCGTCAATATTTAAAACTTCACCTACAAAAAATAGGTTGTTGTATTTTTTACTTTCGAAACGTTTAAAATTAATTTCTTTTAAATCTACACCACCTGCAGTTACAAATTCATCTTTAAAAGTAGTTCTACCATTTGCATTGTAAACCCCTTTTGTTAATTGGTTTGCTAATTTTTCTAATTGAGAATTATTTAAATCTGCCCAATTTTGAGATTTAGAAATATCGGAAAACAAGACAAAACGTTCCCATAATCTTTTTGAGATTTCTGAAAAAGGAGATTTTAAAATCACAGTTTTGCGTGGTTCTTTCTTTTTTAAATTTAATAAAACATTTAACACTTTATCTGTTGGTCTAGACAACCAATTTACCTCAACATTATATTGATAATTTTTATCAGCTAAAATTCTTGCTCCAAAGGCAGAGAGTTTTAAAACTGCTGGTCCACTCATTCCCCAATGTGTAATTAACAAAGGGCCTGAAGCTTCTAGTTTTGTACCAACAATGCTTACTGTTGCTTCTGGAACTGAAGTTCCTAATAAATCTACCAACCTTTTGTCATTTATATTAAATGTAAATAAAGATGGAACAGGCTCAATAATTGTATGATCTAATGTTTTACACAATTCCCATACTTTTTTAGAACTTCCAGCAGCAATTACTACTTTATCTGCTTCAAAAACTTGTTCTTTTGTGTTAACAATCCATTTATTTTCTTGTTGATAAACTGAATTTACACCACAGTTTGTTAACACTTTAATATTCAACTTATCAACAGCTTTTTGAAAACAATCTATAATTGCTTGGCTTGTATTTGCTTCTGGAAAAACACGATTATCGTCTTCTATTTTTAAAGGAACTCCTCTATCATCAAACCATTCAAAAGTATCTCCCGTCATAAATTGATGAAAAGGCCCCAATAACTCTTTTTCTCCTCTTGGATAAAATTTAACCAATTCTTTTGGTTCAAAACAAGCATGCGTTACATTACATCTTCCACCTCCAGAAATTTTTACTTTTTGTAAAACATCTTTCCCTTTTTCAAGAATTATAATGTCTAATTCAGGATTATTTTCTTTCGCATTTATTGCTGTAAAATATCCTGCTGCTCCTCCTCCAATAATTACTACTTTACTCATAAAATCATTTCTGAATACGAAAGAATTGTTTCAAATCCTTTATTTTTAAAATAAGTTGGCGTTGTTGAGTTTCCTGTAACTAATACAAAATCTCCACCCCAAGCTCCTAAACTTTTTATTTCTCCAAAATAATCTGGAAATAATTTTTCTTTAACTGGTTTCAATTTAATTATTGAACTGATAATTTGCTCGTGTTCAACAATTAATTTATTAAAATCTATAATTGATTTTACTGTTAAAAATTCATCAGAAATAGCAGAAATTCTTTCTATTTCTTTCTGAAAAATTTCTCCACTTTCTCTAAATTTTGCGATTCCTTCTTTAGAATCTTGCTTCTGATTTAAGTGAACAAAAAACAAGTTTTCTTTAAAACTAGGGTTGAATTCTACTTTTTCAATTATAGGTTTCTTATTTTCAATTTGATAAAAAATTGGTGTGCTATTTTGCGCACAAGCAATATCATAACCACTTCCTTTAAAAGAATTCCATAATAGTTGAAAAGCATCTACTTTTGCCCAACTTGCAATAGAATTTATTAATGTAGATGAGCTTCCTAAACCCCAATCTCTAGGAAAAGTCAATTCCGTTTTTACAACAAATCCGTTTTCTGTTTCTAAAAAATCTGGATTCATTCTTTTTGCTTCTTTTAAAATATCCAATAAAGTCTCTGCAATTATATCTGCATTTCCTTCTTTATCAGAATTAAAAGTCGCTGACATTAAACGTAGTTTTTTTAAATCGAAAATTGCTTCAAACCAACATTCTCCTTCGCTTGTAAAACTACCCCAAATAATCTCTTGCTCTAGTATTTTTTCAACAATTAAATCTTGCCCAAATTTTGTTGGAACTGCTAAAGATTTTGCGCCATCTAAAACAAGGTATTCTCCCGTTAATAAAAGTTTTCCGTTGGAATAAAAGTTCATTATAACAAGTTGAATTGTTTAAAATGATGTGTAAAATGTTTTACATGAAATTTTTGCCAATATTCATAATCTAATTCACCAAAAAACGGATGATTTTCTATTTTTGCAGTTTTAAAATGATTTTTAAAATTTTCTGTTTGTAAAATTAGATCATCTATAGATTCTTGAATTGTAGCAAACTTCACATCATAAGGTTCTTCAGACAACATTGATGCTTTAAAACCAACTTGCAACTCTCCTTCTGTATTTAAAAATGCTTTCCTTCTTGCAGATTTTTCATCTTCAATAAAATAATCTGCATTAACTTCTCCATTAGAAATTTTCATTAAAAAACTTAAATGTTCAATCATTTGTTGACCATTCATTTTTCCAAAAACTGGTTTTGCATCTGCTTTTAAAGTTGATAATTTCGAGCGAACTTCATCACAATTTAAAAAAGAAACCCAATTAATTTTTGGCTTTCTTAACTCATTAAATTTAGTTACAACTGCTGAATGAGAAACTGTTCTTTTATCAAAATAAGTAGTAATTTCTTTTTTTTCAGCTTCTGTTGCGCCTAACTGATTTAGAATATTTTGCAAGTGCATTTTCATATGCCCATGCTGAATTCCTTTAGTTGTTAAAGCTCTTAAAGCTGCAAAATTTTGTGCCAAACCTGCTGCTGCCATAATTTGCATTAAAGTTCTTGCTGATGGTTTTTGCAACATTTCTAATGACAATTTTGCCATTGGATGCAAAGCAGTTAACCCACCAACAGTTCCTAAAGCTAGTGGAATTTCTATCCAAAATTTAAAAATACCATCATCAATAGAACAATGAGATAAACTTGCATATTGCCCAGAACGAGCTGCGTAAGAATGTGCACCAGCTTCTACTGCTCTAAAATCGTTACCTGTTGCTAAAACAACTGCATCGATTCCGTTCATAATCCCTTTATTGTGAGTAACTGCTCTGTAAGGTTCTATTTCTGCTATTTTTACTGCTTGGTAGAATTTCTCTGCAAATTTCTGTGGATTTTCTCCACCTAAATCTTCTATTTTACAACTTACTTCTGCTCTTACCAAACATTCTGGAACGTAATTAGAAAGAATACTCATTACAATTTCTATATCATCATTTTCAAACTTTTTAGCAATTGCTTCTAAACAAGAATTGATAAAGTTTGCGCCCATAGAATCTTTCGTTTCGAAAGTTACATGCAATTGGTAATAGTTTGGTAATTTTTCGGTTTTGTCTACTAATTTTATATCTAAAATTCCTCCTCCACGTTTTTCCATGTTTTTTGTTATGGAAGCTGTAGCTGCAAATAATTCTGTTTTATTTAAGCTGAAATAATTTTCTAACTCTTTTTTATCGCCAGCAAACATAAAATGGACTTGCCCTATTTTTGTAGTTCCTAAAACTGTTGTTTTAAAGCCACCTCTTGTACTCCAATATTTTGCTACCAAAGAAGCTGCTGCAACTACAGAACTTTCTTCAACCACCATTGGAATTACATAAGTTCTACCATTTATATTAAAATTTGGTGCAACACCAAAAGGCATATAAAAGTTAGAGATTGTGTTTTCTATAAAATCGTCATGAAGTTCTTGTAAATCATTATCAACATTCCAATATTGTTTAATGACATTTATGGTTTCTTGTTGATTATTGAAGTAATTCTCTGTTAACCACTGTATTTTTTCTTCTTTGGTAAACTTCGAAAATCCTGATATTATTTTGCTCATTTATCTTTCTATAAACTATCTACAGCAAATATAATTCAATCCTATAAAACAATAGAGGATATTCAAGATTTCTCATTTTTTAGGAGTTTTTTTGCTGATTTTTCCGTAAACTTGGCAAACTTTTATTAAATACGAAGTCCATAATGAAAAAAGGAGTCATTTTAGCATCTATCCTATTATTTATCATAGGTTGTAAAGAAAATTCAGAAACAACATCAACACTTATTACTGGAAACAAAGAAATAACTCTTGAAGAGATTTGGGATGGTACTTTCTCGCCAGAAAGAATGAATTCGTTAAATTCTATGAATGGCGATTTCTATTCTTTGTTAAATACCGATAAGGAAACAAAAGCAACAACTGTAGATAAATATAGCTACAAAACTTTAGAGAAAGTTGAAACGATTGTTAGCAGTGCAGATTTAAAGGATTTAGATGGTTTTTCTTCCTACAGTTTTAATAATGATGAAACAAAAATTATTTTAGGAACTGATTTTGAGAAGATTTATAGACATTCTTATAAAGGTACTTTTTATGGTTATGATATTGCATCAAAAAAACTGACCTTAATAGGTAAAGGAATTCAAGAACCTGTTTTTTCTCCTGACAACAAAAAGGTTGCTTACGCAAAAGACAACAATCTTTTTATAAAAGATTTTTCTAAAAATAAAATTACTCAAGTTACTAAAGACGGAAAAAAGAACAGTATTATTAATGGAATTACTGACTGGGTATACGAAGAGGAATTTGCTTTTGTAAGAGCTTTTGAGTGGAGCAACAATAGTAAGTATTTAGCTTTTTTACGTTTCGACGAAACCAATGTTCCAACTTTTTCAATGGATATTGTTGGTAACGATTTATACCCTAAACAACAAGTTTTTAAATACCCAAAAGCGGGTGAAAAAAATGCAGACGTAACTTTACACATGTATGCAGTTTCTTCTAAAAATAGTAAGAAAATTTCTTTGGGAGATTATGAATATATTCCAAGAATTAAATGGTCTAATGATGATAACATTTTAGTTGCAACGACTTTAAATCGTCATCAAAATGATTTAAAATTACACACTGTAAATGCCTCAAACAACAACGCAAAAGTTCTTTTAAACGAAACTGATAAAGCTTATGTTGACATTACAGATAATCTTACTTTTTTAGATGACAACAGTTTTATTTGGACAAGCGAAAAAGATGGTTACAATCATATTTATCATTATAATTCAGCTGGTAAATTGATAAACCAAGTTACAAAAGGAAATTGGGAAGTAACTAATTACTATGGCTTTAATAAAGACAAAAATACAATTTATTATCAATCTGTAGAAAATGGATCTACAAATAGAGGGGTTTATTCTATAGGTTTAGATGGAAAAAACAAAAAACTTCTGACTAATGAAAACGGGCAAAGTAGTGCTGCTTTTAGCAACAACTTAAATTACTTTATTAGTACTTTTTCATCATCAGAAATTCCACCAATTTACTCTCTATATTCTGGTGAAGGAGAAATGCTAAAAGTGATAAAAGACAATGCTAAATTAAAAGAAAACTTGTCTGAATATAAAATGAGTCCTAAAGAATTTTCAACAATAAACATCAATGGAAATGATTTGAATATGTGGATGATTAAACCCGCAGATTTTGATGAAAGTAAAAAATACCCAATGTTAATGTTCCAATATTCTGGACCAGGTTCTCAACAAGTAGCAAACAGATGGAATGGCAGCAATGATTATTGGCATAATATGTTAGCACAAAAAGGCATGGTTGTGGTTTGTGTAGATGGAAGAGGAACAGGCTTAAAAGGTGCAGACTTTAAAAAAGTAACTCAAAAAGAGTTAGGGAAATATGAAGTTGAAGACCAAATTGCAGCTGCAAAAAAATTAGCCGAGCGTACATATATCGATGAAGACAATATTGGTATTTGGGGTTGGTCTTATGGTGGCTTTATGAGTACAAATTGCTTATTAAAAGGAAGTGATATTTTTACGACAGCAATAGCAGTTGCACCAGTAACTTCTTGGCGTTTTTACGATTCTGTATATACAGAACGTTATATGCAAACACCACAAGAAAATGCAAGTGGTTATGATGATAATTCACCAATAAATTATGCAGATAAATTAGAAGGAAACTACTTATTAGTTCATGGAACTGGAGATGACAATGTACATGTACAAAACAGTTACAGAATGATAAATGCATTAGTTGAAGCAAATAAACAATTTGATATGTTTATTGTACCAGATAGAACTCACGGAATTTATAAAGGGAAAAACACTCGATTGAATTTGTATACAAAAATGACAAACTACATCGAAGAAAACTTAAATAAAAAGTCAGATAAATCAATAGAAATTAAAGGATAATTAATTATGTTAGACAAAGGAGTTAGCACAACAGCAGAAGACCCACAAATGTTCGGTCATCCAAAAGGATTATTTTACTTATTTTTTGCAGAACTATGGGAACGTTTTAGTTTCTATGGAATGAGAGCATTATTAATGCTTTACATGGTTCAAGAAATTTTTAAAGCCCTATCAGAAAGAGACGTAGCAGCCGCTGCTGTTTACGCTTCTTATGGTTCTTTAGTATATGCCTCTACAGTGATTGGAGGAAGAATTTCTGATAAAATTTTAGGAATGCGTAGTTCTATCTTTTTAGGCGGAATTTTAATGGCAATTGGTCATTTTGTTTTAGCTATAGAAAATGATATTGCTTTCTTTTTAGCGCTTGCATTTATTATTGTTGGTAATGGTTTTTTTAAACCAAACATATCAACTTTTGTTGGTTCTTTATATAAAGATGGAGACAGAAGAAAAGATTCTGGTTTTACAATTTTCTATATGGGAATTAACATTGGAGGTTTTGCAGCACCACTTTTATGTGGATGGTTAGCTGCCTCATATGGTTGGCATTATGGATTTGGTTTAGCTGGAATTGGAATGTTAGCAGGTTTAATTTTCTTTTGGAGTGGAATAAAAAAGAATGTTTTTGGAGAAAGAGGTTTACCACCTAATCAAGAGATTTATGAAAAGAAAATATTAGGTATTCCACAAAAAACATTTATACCAATTGTTTCTCTATTAGCAACTCCTTTAATTGCATATATTTTAGCTTCTTACAAAGCTATTGCTGGAGGGGAATCATTTTTAGGAGATCAAAACTATGTAAATTTAATCTTTAAATTTATAGGTATTGGTATTGTAATTTATATGGGTACAATTATCTCTAAATCAAATCCTGATGAACGTAAAAAGCTAATTATGGCTTTACTAATCACCTTTTTCATGACACTATTCTGGGGTTTTCATGAATTATCTGGAAGTGTAATTACCTTATTCGCAGATAGAAATGTTGCTTTGGATGGTATAATGAATGCAAGTCAAACAAACTCTTTAAACTCGTTAGTAATAATTGCATTATCTATACCTGTTTCATTATTATGGGCTTACCTTTCTAAAAGAAATTTAAACCCAAGAACTCCATATAAATTTGGATTAGGTTTAGTTTTAGCCGGTGCAAGTTTTTACATTTTATCTTTAAGTGGTGGAAGCGCAGATGAAAATGGAATGGTTCCTTTTGCTTATTTATTTATAATGTATTTTATATTGTCTATTGGAGAGTTGTTTATGTCTCCTGTTGGTTTATCAAAAATTACTGACCTATCGCCGAAAAGAATTGTTTCATTTATGATGGGAGTATGGTTCTTATCTTCAGCTTTTGCTTTTCAAATTGTAGGTTTTATCTCTAAACAACTAGCAATTGAAAGTACAGATGTTAATGTTGGCGGTTTGGAAACATTGAGCACATACACAGATGGTTTTCATTTAATAGCAATGTATTCTTTAGGTGCTGGTGCAATTGTATTATTATTCTCTCCATTAATGAAAAAACTAATGGGCAACGTACATTAAAAAAAACTTTTCACAAACCTCATAAACTAAAATTTATGAGGTTTTTTTTGTTTTCTAAAATCAAATATTATGAGCACAACAGCAACATCAAAAGAATTTAGTTTACTAAACCATAAGCCAGCATTATTTGTTTTATTCTTTACAGAAATGTGGGAACGCTTTTCATACTATGGAATGCGTGCAATCTTTGTTTTATTTTTAACAGCATCTTTTTCTGATGGTGGCTGGGAATGGACCAGAGAAAGAGCTTTGGGTTTATTAGGTATCTATACAAGTTCTGTGTATTTAACTCCATTAATTGGAGGTATTATTGCTGATAAGTTACTTGGATATCAAAAAGCTGTTGCTTTAGGAGCTTTAGTTATGACTTTAGGACATGCTGCAATGTCTATGGAAACAGAAACCACCTTATATATTGGTATTGGTTTATTAATTATTGGTAATGGTCTTTTTAAACCAAACGTAACCTCTATGGTCAGTGGTTTGTATGACAAATATCCAGAACGTAAAGATGGGGCTTTTACCATTTTTTATATGGGCGTAAATGCAGGTGGCTTTTTAGGCGTTTTGCTATGTGGTTTTTTAGCAAATAATTTAAGTTACTCTTGGGGATTTGGTTTGGCAGGAATATTCATGTTCTTGGGAACTTTACAATTTTGGTTTGGTAGAGAAATTTTTGAAAGTGTAGGTATCTCGCCAAGTAAAAAAGTAGACTTATCTGATGCAATTAAAAATATAGGAGAACAAGATATTAAAGAGAATAATACGCCAGACAATGTTCAACGAGACAGGTATATTGTTGTTGGCATTTTAGCCTTTTTTACAGTTTTCTTTTGGTGGGCTTTTGAACAAGCAAGCGGTTCTATGAACATATTTGCAAGAGATTATACACAAAGAGCATTAACGGGTAATTCTGCTTTAACTTTTAAAGTTATTGATGTTTTAGTTTCAACTGTCCCATTAATTATAATTTCTTGGGTTTTATTAAAATTATTTGGACAAACGTTTAAAAAAATATCACTTTCTAATATTGTTTTAGGAATAAGTTTTTTAAGTATTTGGGGAATTGTAGTTTGGAAATTAAGCGTAATTATACCGCAACAGAATGCAGAAATAGAGGCTTCTTGGTTTCTAATTTTAAACTCTCTTTTTATCATCTTTTTAGCGCCGTTATTTTCTAAATGGTGGGAAAGTAAATTCAATCCTTCTGCAGCTGTAAAATTTGGAATAGGAATGATTTTGTTAGGAATAGGTTTTGGTGCATTAGCGTATGGCTCAAGCTCTATTCCACAAGGAGCTAAAACAGCTTCTGTTAGTTTAATTTGGTTAGTTTTAGCTTACTTATTTCACACAATGGGAGAATTATGTGTGTCTCCTGTTGGACTTTCTTATGTATCTAAATTAGTACCTGCAAAGAAAATTGGAATGATGTTTGGAATTTGGTATTTAGTAAACGCTTTGGGAAATTATCTGGCAGCCAAAACCGGTAGCTACATAGACCCAATTGTTGAAGAATATTCTATGTCTTTTTTCTTCTTAATTTTTACGATAATTCCAGCATCTGTAGGCTTAATATTTTTGATATTAAACCCAATAATAAAAAGATTAATGCATGGAATTAGAT
This sequence comes from Polaribacter pectinis, assembly GCF_014352875.1. Lineage (NCBI taxonomy): Bacteria > Pseudomonadati > Bacteroidota > Flavobacteriia > Flavobacteriales > Flavobacteriaceae > Polaribacter > Polaribacter pectinis. The sequence continues at coordinate 108,945 of NZ_CP060695.1, read as the reverse complement.
AATTTGTAAATTTGGTACACAATTTGCGACCATTAAATTATGAAAAATATAGTTTTACCTTTTACATTATTTCTTGCCACCATTACTTTTAATGCGCAAGAAAAAGTCAAGTGGTTATCTTTTGAAGAAGCAATTAAACTAAATAAAGAAAATCCAAAACCAATTATAATTGATGTCTACACAGACTGGTGTGGCTTTTGTAAAAAGATGGATTTAGAAACGTATTCAAATAATACAATTGCAACTTTTATTAATAAAAATTTTTACGCCATTAAATTAGATGGTGAAGAGAAAAAGGATATTGTTTATAAAGAGTATACTTTTAAATACCAAAAAGAAGGTAGACGTGGTTATCATCAATTACCAGCTACTTTAATGAATGGTAAATTGTCTTATCCTACCACAATATTTTTAACAAAAGACGAAGAATTATTGCAAAGTATTCCTGGATATTTAGACAAGAAAACTTTTGAAAAAGTTGTTAATTATTTTTCATCAAATGCCCACAACACAAAAAAATGGGAAGATTTTGAAAAAGATTTTAAGAGCAGTTTGTAATTATCTCTTTAAAATAAAAGCTCCATGTTTATTGGTGTCATAAAACGGAACATTTTCTGTTTGGCAAATCTTTTTCCAATGCTCTACATAACTTCTATAATTAGATCCATCTGCAATAATTTGTGATGGATTTATTGTTTTAATCAACCTTTCTAAATTAATTTTTGGTGAATATTGCAAAACTACAATTGGTTTTTGTAAACCCTTAATTTTATAGACACCTAAACTATCTATAACTAAAATATTGTCATCATAAAAATTGATAAGATTCTTAAAATTAGTTTGTTGAATTTCTTTAATATCTTCAGCAATTCTGTAAGATTTTAGACTATAATCATTATCAAAATTTACAGAATCTAAATCGTGTTGCAAATACAACTGCTCTCCTACTCTTTTTCCTATAACTGCATGTCTAGTTTTATGAAAAACAACTAACTCATTTCGGCTTTCTTTATTTTTAACTTCAATAAAATAAATAGTTTGTAGTACGAGAATAGAAGTCAAAAAATAAAGTAGTTTGTTAGGCCTCATATCAAGAAAAAAACGAACTCCAAAAACAATTAAAAGGTACCAAATAATCATCATAAAAAATGAGATTGATATCTCTTTAAAAAGAAAATCCTCTTGTTTAGAAATCCAACTCACAAAAGTATTCATCCAAGAAATTACTGTTCCATAAATGGTAACTATAAAATCTGGCAAAAAGTTAATCAGCGATAAAAAAATAACCAAAATACCACCTATTAAAACATACATTAAACAAGGAATTATCACAAAATTTGACAGAAGAAACAAGCCCGGAAATTGTTGAAAATAAAAAATACTTAAAGGTAAAACTCCTAATTGGGCAGCAACAGAAACCGTTAACAATTGCCAGAAAAAATTAGTTATTTTAAATTTAGGTTTCCATATGTCTGCTAATTTTGGTTGTACCCAAATAATACCAAAAACTGCTAAATAACTTAATTGAAAACCAACATCAAACAGAAACATTGGTTTTACAATTAACAGGAAAAACATAGAAGTAATCAAAGAAAAAGTAATGACATTTTTTCGCTGAAAAGTTTGCCCAACTGCCAAAAAAGTAAACATAGTTACAGCTCTTACTACTGAAGCTGATAAACCAGCAATAAAAGCAAACATCCATAATAATAAAACAATACAGAAAGTTTTTAAAAATCGTCCGTATTTTAATTTTTCTAAAGGCTTTAATATAAATGTTAGAAGTAATAAAATTACACCAACATGCAAACCAGATACTGCTAAAACATGAATTGCTCCAGCTCTTTGATAATCTTCAATTAGATCTTTAGAAATATCTTGTCTTTGTCCAAGTAGCAGAGCATTGATAACATTAAGTTCATCTTTTTTAAATGTGTGTTTTTCTAAAGATTTCTGAATATAATTTCTAAAACTAGAAGACAAACCAACTAAAGAAAAATCCTTACTTTCTAATTTCAAAAACTGTTCTTTTTCTATATAAACTTGTTGGTAAATTCCTTGCTTTTCTAAATATGTTTTATAATTAAATTGATGAGGATTTGAAGCTGGTTTTATTGCTAAAAAAGTAGGTTTTAGCAATAGTTTATCATCTACTTTTAAAGGAATAAATAAGCTATCTTTTTGAATATTTAAAAGAATTTCACCGCGTGTTTTTATCGAATCTACTTGAGCAACTTCAACTTGATATTTATTATGATAAACTCCATGTTTTAAAACTTTTTTAACAGTAAAAACTGTTGTCGAATTTTCTTTTAAATGATTCTGATAATAGTCTTTATGATTCCTACCATCATTTACATAAACAGTTGCAATTCCTATTAAAAAGAAAGAAATAAAAGTTAAAATTGTAGTAATTATTTTATTTCTAACTAAAAATAAAAGTACAAGTAAGGAAAGAAAAAAAATAGCAATATTAGCGACGCCAAAATTCCAAATTTGAGTATAAAATTGTGTGATAATACCAATAACCCCAAGCACAACAAAGTGCATGGGTAAATAATAAATTAACCTTTTCATAGCAAGTTAAAGATAAAAAAAATATTTTATCTTAACTATTATTTGCTCAAAATCAATATTTTAAAAAGTAATTTAAAGAATAGCTGTAGCTTTTACAAAAGCATTTTTCCAATATTTTTCTGATAATAATGAAATAATAACTCCTCTGGAAGTAGTAGAATGGATAAAACGAATCTGTCCTTTTTTAACAGAAGTTACCAAACCAACATGATTGATATTTCTTCCACTTTTACTTGTTTTGAAAAATAATAAATCGCCTTTTTTAGCTTTACTTAAAGGAATTTTCTTTCCTCTTTTAGCCATATCTCTCGAGATTCTTGGCAACTGAACATTTTCTTCACCAAAGGCAACATAAATTACCCCAGAACAATCCATTCCTCTTTTAGTTGTTCCGCCAAACTTATAACGAACACCTTTGTATTTGATAGCATTTGCAACGATTTTATCAACTTTAGAATTTGATTTCGTAGTATTTGAAACAGCTTTTTTAGATGATGAACAAGAACTCATCAAAAATGCAAAAATTGCTATAAAGAATAGTTGTTTTGTCATCTTATTATTCTGTCTTTAAATCTGCTACAATTTGTTTTGCTACTTTTCTAGACGCCCCTTTGCCTCCTAAAACTTGTTCTAATTTGTAATATTCTTCAAAAATAGTTTCTCTTTTAGTGGCATCTAAAATGTTTGTCAGTTCGTTTTTTAAGTTTTGTTTTGTAAAATCGTTTTGTATCAATTCTTTTACAACTTCTTTGTCCATAATTAAATTTACCAAAGAAATATATTTTAAAGTAATTATTCTTTTTGCAATTTGATAAGAAATATTACCACCTTTATAACAAACAACTTGTGGCACTTTAAATAACGCTGTTTCTAAAGTTGCCGTTCCAGAAGCAACAACAGCTGCAAAAGAAACACTTAATAAATCGTAAGTTTTATTGTTAATAAAACTTACTTTTTTATCTCCTATTATTTGTTGATAAAAAGACAAATCTTGACTTGGAGCACCAGCAACCACAAACTGGAAATCAGAAAAATCATCTACCAAAGAAACCATTACAGATAACATTTTGGTTATTTCTTGCTTTCTACTTCCTGGTAATAATGCAACTATTGGCTTGTTATTTAGATTATATTTTTTTCTGAATTCACTTTCTAAAACTTGTTCTCTTCCTGCGATTGCATCAATTAACGGATGTCCAACAAAGGTAACTTCATAATTATATTTCTTATAAAAATCCTTTTCAAAAGGAAGAATCACAAACATTTTATCGATATCTCTTTTAATATCTTTTACTCTGCTTGCTCTGCTTGCCCAAACTTGGGGAGAAATATAATAATTAGTTCTAAAACCTTTTTCTTTAGCCCATTTTGCAACTCTTAAATTAAATCCAGAATTATCTATAAAAATAATTACATCTGGGTTAAAATTAGCAATATCTTTTTTACAAAACTTTATAAACCCTAATACTTTAGATAAGTTTTTTAACACTTCAAAAAAGCCCATAAAAGCTCTTTCTTTGTAATGACTAACCAAAGTTCCTCCTACTTCTTGCATTAAATCTCCACCCCAAAAACGAATATCAGCAGTTGTATCTTCCCTATATAAAGCCTTCATTAAATTAGAACCATGTAAATCTCCAGAAGCTTCACCAGCAATAATGTAATATTTCATATTAGAAAAACTTTAGTATTAATGTAGTCAAAGCAATTAAAATTGTAGCAATTAAAACACCTTTTGCTCTATTATCTTGTTTCTTTTTTATAAATATAAAAAAAACAAACAAATTAGGAATTGCTGCTAAAGACAATACTTTACCATATAATTTTCCTTGCTTTATCATTTCTATAGTTTCGTAAAAACCAAAACGAGAAAAATATTCTAAATACAAAAAGATACCTCCAAATGTTGCAAATAGAGAGATTAGAATTCCAACAAATATTTCCTTTTTTACAGTTCCCAAGAATTTAATTTTTGAATCATATGATGTGCAGTCATATCAAATTGAACAGGAACAACAGAAACGTAACCATTTTCTAAAGCATAAATATCTGTGTCTTGACCTTTGTCTCTGTTTACAAACTCTCCAGAAAGCCAATAATATTCTTTACCAAATGGGCTTTTACGCTTGTCGAAATTTTCTTTCCAAACTCCATTTGCTTGTCTACAAACCTTTACCCCTTTAATTTCTTCTTTCTTTAAATTAGGAATATTTACGTTTAAAACAATCCCTTCTGGCATTCCGTTTAACAATGCATTTAAAGTTATATTTTTTACATATTCTTCAGATGGTTTAAAATCTGCATGCCATTTAAAATCTAATAAAGAAAAACCAATTGCAGGAATTCCTTCTATACCAGCTTCTACAGCTGCACTCATGGTACCAGAATAAATAACATTTATAGAAGAATTTGCTCCGTGATTAATTCCTGAAACACATAAATCTGGTTTTCTATTTAAGATTTCACTTACTGCCATTTTTACACAATCTGCAGGAGTTCCAGAACAGGTATATTCTAATTGTGGTCCATCATCAATAGTTATTGGGTTGCAATGCAAAACATTATCAACAGTAATTGCATGTCCCATTCCACTTTGTGGACTATCTGGTGCAACAACAACAACATCTCCAATTTTATTCATAATTTGTATTAAAGCTCTAATTCCTGGAGCAGTAATTCCATCATCATTGGTTACTAAAATTAATGGTTTCTCTTGCATAAAATCAATTTAAAATTAAGAAGTTAAGACAAAAACAGGTTACGAATATTGAATTTATTTTTTGATGCTTGAACCTATTTATGCAAATGTAATTTATTTTGAGCGATTTTCTTTTTAACATTTTGTAAAGAATAACGCTTTATAAATTTATGTAACATTGTAATGATTTAATAAAAAAGTAGAAAGTAAAAGTCAATTTAAAAAAATTGGCACTATTTTAGTAGTCTATCAAAAAGAATTAGTAATAAAAAAAAAAATTACGACATAAAGTTTATGAGAACGATACATAAGTATACCCTATTTTTAGCAGTTTTTTTGTTCACCGCAAACTTTACTGCAGAAGCATCAAATGTAAATGTTAATTCAGATCCAGAAAAAGACAAAGTTTTAATTTACGTTTTAAAAAACATCTTAACTCGTGGGCATTTTGTTGTGAAAGACATGAATGATGATTTTTCTGAACAAGTTTTTAATGATTTTATCGATGGTTTAGATCCAAGTAAGAGATACTTTACTCAAAAGGATATGAAAGAATTTTCTAAATTCAAGTATGAAATAGATAATCAATTATTAAACGATGATCTTTCTTTTTATAACCTAGTTTACAATCGATTTACAGATAAGATTAAAAATGCTAAATCTTATTATACTGAATTATTAGAGCAACCTTTTAATTTTAACAAAAAAGAATCTATAGATATAGATTATGATAAAGTTCCGTTTGCAAAAAATGAAAGTGAGTTAATTGATTATTGGCGTAAACAACTTAAATTAAACACTTTAAGCAGAGTTCAAGAAAAAACAGAACAACAAGAAGAAAAAGTAAAAACAGATAAGAATTTTAAGAAAAAATCTTTTAAAACTTTTGAAAAAGAAGCAAGAGCAGAAGTTCTAAAAAACATGAATGAGCTTTATTTAAGAATTGAAGAATTAGAACATGAAGATTGGTTTTCTACTTTTTTAAATAGTGTTGTTGGAGCATTCGATCCTCATACAACATATATGGCACCAAGAATTAAAGAACGTTTCGACCAAGACATGTCTGGTAAATTGGAAGGTATTGGTGCAAGACTTCAGAAAAAAGGAATTTACACTCACGTTTTCGAATTAGTATCTGGAGGTCCAGCCTGGAAACAAGGAGATCTTGAAGCAGGAGATATTATTTTAAAAGTTGCACAAGGTAAAGAAGAGCCTTTAGATATTGTTGGTATGCGTTTAGATGATGCTATAAAATTTATCAAAGGAAAAAAAGGAACAGAAGTAAGATTAACCGTTAAGAAAAAATTAGATGGTTCTACAGAAGTAATTTCTATTACAAGAGATGTTGTAGAATTAGAGGAAACTTTTGTAAAATCTACTGTGGTAGAAAAAGATGGAAAAAAATTCGGAATTATAGATTTACCTAAATTTTACATAGATTTTGATGAACAAAACTATAGAGATTCTGCAAAAGACATGGAAAAAGAAATCGAACGTTTAAAAAGCGAAGGTGTTTCTGGTTTACTTATAGATTTAAGAAATAATGGTGGTGGTTCTTTAAAAACTGCCATAGAAATTAGTGGTTTATTTATAGATAAAGGTCCAATAGTACAAGTAAAATACAGAGGCGAAAAACCAAGTGTAAAAAATGATACAGACCCAAAAGTTCAATGGGATGGTTCTGTGGTTGTTTTGGTAAATGAGTTTTCAGCATCTGCATCAGAAATTTTTGCAGCAGCAATGCAAGACTATAAAAGAGCAGTAATTATTGGTGGAAATCAAACTTATGGAAAAGGAACTGTTCAAAATATTTTACCAATAAATCAATTTTATCCAAAATATGAAAAAGATTTAGGATACCTAAAAATGACCATTCAAAAATTCTACAGAATTAATGGAGGATCTACACAAATAGAAGGCGTTTATTCAGACATTGCGATGCCAAGTAGATATAGTTATATGAAATTTGGAGAACGCGATTTAGATGGTGCTTTAATTTGGGATAAAGTTCCACAAGCAAATTATACACAAACAAATTCATACGCTAATTTTGCTGATGTAGTTTATAACAGTAAAGAAAGAATTGCTTCTAACAAAAAATTTAGACTGATAAATGAATATGCAAAATGGTTAAAAGAAAACCAAGATGACACTTCTTACTCTTTAAATTTCAAATCTTTTTCTAAAGAAACTGAAGCAAAAGAAAAAGATGCAAAAAAGTTTAAATCTGTTTTCGATTACAAATCTAATTTAACTTTTTCATCTCCAAGTTATGAAATGCAGTTCTTAAAAAAGGATTCTGTTTTAGCTGATAAAAGAATTGCTTGGCATAAAAATTTAGCAAAAGACATTTATGTTTCTGAAGCTCTTAATGTTTTAAGCGAATTAAAATTGAAAAATTCTTCCGAAGTAATAAAAAACTAACCTATAATATTCAAATCATTTAAATCGAATCTTTTTCTAAAAAGATTCGATTTTTTAATTCAACAATAATGAGTTTTAAAGTAACATTTGCAACAAAATGGGCAGATTTCGACCCAAACAGACACATGCGTCATACAGCATATAATGATTATGCAGCAGAAGTAAGGGTAAGATATTTTGCAGAACATAATTTCTCTATCCATGAGTTTACCAAACACAATCTTGGACCAATTCTTTTTACTGAAGAAACTTCTTTTAGAAAAGAAGTCCATTTAGGAGAAAATATTACTGTAAACATAAAATTAGCAGGTTTATCTAAAAATAACGAACGCTGGAAATTAGTTCACGAAGTTTTTAATGAAGCTGGTAAAATTTCCGCAGTTATAAAAGTTTATGGAGCTTGGATAGATTTAACAAAAAGAAAACTAACAATTCCTCCGAAAGAAGCACAACGTTTATTTGATGCAGCAGAAAAATCAGAAAATTTTGAAGAAATTCTATTATCTAAAAAATAATGAAACCAAAAAAAATTATTGCTCTTATTGCATTATTAATATTATTTAGTGTCTATTATTTTCAAGAAAAAAATAAAAACACATCCACTATAAATGCTATTGAAAACAATAAAGCCAACTTTAATTTTCTACCAACATCAACAACAGGCGTTGTTGTCAAACACAATGGTTATAGTTTATCTTATTCAGAAAAACATGAGCAAGCAGAATGGATTGCCTATTCTTTAGACAAAAAAGACATTGTTTACACTAATCGTAAGCGTCCTTATTTTAATGAAGACCCAAAAGTAAAAACTAAATCTGCAGATTGGAGAAGTTATAAAAATTCTGGTTATGACAGAGGTCATTTATGTCCTGCTGGAGATAGAAGATTAACATTAGATGGTTACAATGAAACCTTTTTAACTTCTAATATTTCTCCTCAAAACCACGAATTTAACGCAGGTATTTGGAACAAACTAGAGCAAAAAACACGTTATTGGGCAAAAAAATACAATCATTTATATGTTGTAACAGGTGGCATTTTAGAAAATAATCTTCCAACTATAGGAAAAGATAAAGTTTCAGTTCCTAATCAATTTTATAAAATATTATTAGATTATACAGAACCCGAAATAAAAGCAATTGCCTTTCTACTACCTCATAAAGAGAGTAATAAGCCACTAAATAATTTTGTTATTTCTATTGATGAATTAGAAGAAAAGACAGGCATTGATTTTTTTCCAAATTTACCAGACAACATCGAAAATAAACTCGAAGCTTCTAGCAATTATAAAAACTGGAGTTTTAGATAATAAAAAAAAGCTCATCTAAATTAGATGAGCTTTTTTAGTTTTGTACAGGCGGAGAGACTCGAACTCTCACACCTCGCGGCACTAGATCCTAAGTCTAGCGTGTCTACCAATTCCACCACGCCTGCAACTTATCCGATAATTCGGGATGCAAATATAAACAATCCGTAGAAACTACAAACTTGTTCATTATAATTTTTCTATTTTTGAATAGAAATTTAAAAAAACACTTAAATGAATTCAATTCAATCTTATATAAAAGAAAATAAACAACGCTTTTTAGACGAATTAATAGAGCTCTTAAAAATACCATCTGTAAGCGCGGACAAAGCATTTGAAAAAGATGTTTTATTAACGGCCGATTTTGTTGTAGAAAGTCTAAAAAAAGCAGGATGTGACAATGTTGAAATATGTGAAACACCAGGTTATCCTATAATTTATGGAGAAAAAATTATAGATAAAAATTTGCCAACTGTTTTAGTTTATGGACATTATGATGTTCAACCAGCAGACCCAATAGAACTTTGGACTTCACCTCCATTTGAGCCAGTTATTAAAACAACCGAAATTCATCCAGAAGGCGCAATTTTTGCACGTGGTTCTTGTGATGACAAAGGGCAAATGTACATGCATGTAAAAGCATTAGAATATATGACATCAACAGGAAACTTACCTTGTAACGTAAAGTTTATGATTGAAGGTGAAGAAGAAGTTGGTTCAGAAAGTTTGGCTTGGTTTGTTCCAAGAAACAAAGAAAAATTAGCGAATGATGTAATTTTAATTTCTGATACTGGAATGATTGCCAACGATATTCCATCTATAACGACAGGTTTGCGTGGTTTGAGTTATGTTGAAGTTGAAGTAACAGGACCAAATAGAGATTTACATTCTGGTTTATACGGTGGTGCAGTTGCAAATCCAATCAATATTCTAACTAAAATGATTGCTTCTCTACATGATGAAAATAATCATATAACTATTCCTGGTTTTTATGATAAAGTAGAAGATTTATCTACTGAAGAAAGAGCAGAAATGGCAAAAGCACCTTTCTCTTTAGAGGATTATAAAAAATCTATAGCTATTGGAGATGTTCATGGAGAAAAAGGATATACTACCAACGAAAGAAATGCTATTAGACCCACTTTAGATGTTAATGGAATTTGGGGAGGTTACATTGGCGAAGGTGCTAAAACTGTAATTGCAAGCAAAGCTTTTGCAAAAATTTCTATGCGTTTGGTTCCTAATCAAGATTGGAGAGAAATTACAGAATTATTTAAAAATCATTTCGAAAGTATTGCGCCTAAATCAGTAAAAGTAGTTGTAAAACCTCATCATGGTGGACAAGGTTATGTTACGCCAATAGACAATATTGCATACAAAGCTGCTAGTAAAGCCTATGAAACTACCTTTAATAAAACCCCAATTCCACAAAGAAGTGGAGGAAGTATACCTATTGTTGCACTTTTTGAACAAGAATTAAAAAGTAAAACTATTTTAATGGGCTTTGGATTAAATTCTGATGCAATTCACTCACCAAACGAACATTTTGGAGTTTGGAATTACCTAAAAGGAATTGAAACCATTCCATATTTTTATCAGTATTTTACAGAAATGTCTAAATAATATAACAATCCGTTCTGAAATGAGCGGATTTTTTTTTGGGCGTTACCAAGCAAAAAAGCTTGGTCAGGCTTTTCGTTCCAATCTTTTTATTCATACTTCATAAAAAGGATTTTCACTGCAATCCTTAACGCAGACATTCAACCAATTATTAGAAACATTTAAAATACACTTTAACTCTACATTTGTAGAATTCATTTTTTTATTCTATGTTTGTAGAGTAAAATAGAATTCTTATGCAATTATCTAAAACAGAAGAACAATTAATGCAATATTTATGGAAACGTAAAAAAGCATTTCTAAAAGATTTATTAGAAGATTTTCCAGAACCTAAACCTGCAACAACAACTGTTGCTACATTGTTAAAAAGAATTGCCGATAAAGGTTTTATAGATTATAAGTTATTTGGAAAATCAAGAGAATATTTTCCAATAATTAAAAAAACAGATTATTTTTCTAAACACGTAAACGGATTAATTAAAAACTTTTTTAACGACTCTGCAAGTCAGTTTGCATCATTTTTCACTAAAGAAACAAATCTTTCTACAGAAGAACTTGAAGATTTAAAAAAAGTTATTGATAGTCAAATTAAAAAGCAACAAAAATGATAACGTATATTATAAAATCGACAAGTTGTTTAGCACTTTTATTGTTTTTCTATCACTTTATTTTAGAAAAAGAAAAGATGCATAATTTTAATCGTTTCTATTTATTAGGTAGTATTCTTTTTTCATTTTTAGTACCATTTGTAACCATCACTGTTAATACAATTTCAGCAAATGAAGCTTTAAAGGTCACAACATTTACACAAGCCAATGTGCAAACAGAAATGAATGATTCCATCGGTTTTTCTCAATTTTTCATTCTATTCTACTTCACTATTTCAGTAATACTTGCAATTAGATTTGGAATAAATTTATTTAAAATCATTCAAAAAATAAGATTGAATGAAAAGATAAAATATAAAAAAGCAACGCTAATTTTAGTTGATGATAAAATACTTCCACATACATTTTGGAAGGCAATTTTCATCAATAAAAATGACTATAAAGAGGGTAATATTGAAGAAGAATTATTCACACACGAGTTAACGCATGTAACTCAAAAACATACATTAGATGTGCTATTAATTGAATTCTTACAAATCATATTTTGGATAAACCCATTGTTTATTTTTATAAAAAAAGCAATACAACTAAACCATGAATTTATAGCTGACTCTAAGGTTATTAATAAACATAAAAACACTTTTCAATACCAGCATTTATTATTGAATAAAGCTGCTTGGAACAACGAATATTACTTGGCCAGTAATTTGAATTATTCATTAACTAAAAAAAGATTAAAAATGATGACAACTAAAAGTTCGCAAACAAAAGTTTGGTTTAAAAAATTGGCGGTAATTCCGCTTATAATAGGTTTTATTTTCCTATTTGCAGAAAGGATTGAAGCGCAAGAAACATCAACAAAAACAGCTTTAAAAGAGTATAATACTTTAGCAAAAAAATATAATAAGCAACCAAAAGACAAACGTGTAATTAAACTTAAGGATATAAATAGATTAGAGTTCTTATACAAACAATTATCAGAAACTGAAAAGAAAAATGCAGAACCGTTTCCAGAATGTCCACCACCACCAAAAACACCTTCTAAAAAAATAAGTATTACTAATAAAAAGGATGGCAAAAAAGTTGAATTTACACCTCCACCACCACCAAGACCACATTTAGACCAAGTAATTAGTATGGCAAAAAAAGGAGCAATATTTTATTTTGAAAAAGAGCAAATAGATTCAGACAAAGCAATTTCTTTATTGAAGAAAAATAAAAATTTAAGTATTCATTCAGAAAGCACAAACAATAGTAATTACAAAGTTTGGATTTCAAAAACTGCTTTAGATTCTGCCACAAAAAATGATAACATTAAATATTATTTAGATAATAAACTTATTAGTAAAGAAGAAATGGAACTTATAAGTACAGATAAAATTGCTTCTGTAAATGTTAAAAAAAACAAAGATGGTTCTGGAGCTGTTTATATTACTAGTAAGAAATAATAATAATAATAATAATAATAATTACTTGTTTAGAACATTTTAAAAAACCTCGAATATTCGAGGTTTTTTTATGTAACAAATTCTCTACAAATACGTTATACTTTTATAACTAAACAAAATACTGTGCTTAAAAATTTCTTTCTTACTTGTTCTGGAGTCGATAAAAACCTAATTGAAAACTGTTCTAATGGAGAACAAAACAAATATGTTGGCATTGGCGCCACAGTTTTTTTCACAGCAGTTATGGCAACCATTGCAGGAAGTTATGCGCTTTTTACAGTATTTGATAATATCTTTGCTTCCATTTTCTTTGGATTAATTTGGGGATTGTTAATCTTTAATCTAGACAGATTTATAGTTTCTACATTAAAAAAATCAGATTCTAAATGGAGAGAATTCCTACAAGCTTCTCCAAGAATTTTATTGGCAGTTATTATTGCCATTGTAATTTCTAAACCTTTAGAATTAAAGTTGTTTGAGAAAGAAATAAATCAGGTTTTATTGACAGAGAAAAACCAAAAGACACTGGATAATAAAACTGAAATTGCAGCACAATTTACTCCAGAAATTGCAAGTATAAGTTCAGAAATTGAGGGCTTAAAACAAGAAATTAATACCCAAGAAGCAAAAACAAATGCTTTATATGAAACCTATATTGCAGAAGCTGAAGGTAGAAAAGGGACCAAATTATTAGGTAAAGGGCCAGTTTATAAAGAAAAAAGAGACAAACACGATGCTTCTTTATTTGCATTAAATAATTTGAAAAAAGAAAACGCAGAAAAAATTAAAAACAAAGAAGCTGATATTGCTACTTTAATAGAAAATCAGAAAATTTACGAAAGTAAAACACAACCCATTATTGCAAATTTCGATGGATTAATGGCAAGAATTAATGCTTTAGGCAAATTACCTTGGTTGCCATCTTTCTTTATATTTTTGTTGTTTTTAGCGATAGAAACATCGCCAATTTTTGCTAAATTAATTTCACCAAAAGGCGAATATGATTTTAAATTAGAAGATAATGAATCTGCTATAAAAACTTGGGTAAAACAACAAGTAGACCAAAGAAACCAATTATTACAAGCAGACATTACTGTTAACAAAAAAGTATATGAAGATATTGCTACAGAGGAAGAAATATATGCTTATAAACAAAAAATGGCTCGCGATTTAATGAAATTGCAAGCCGATTCTTTTTATAAAAAACAACAAAAAATGTTGTAAAAAGCCTCCCTTAATCCCTCCAAAGGAGGGAGAAACTGTTGTGTTTTTCTTTGCCCATAATATAGTCTCTAAACTTACTTTAAAAATATATGAAAACTAAAGTCAGTCGCAAGAGTGCTTTTTTCCCTTTGAGGAAAATGTCTGAAAGACAAAAGGGGCTTTCTATTCTTTTTCCGCCATTTTCTTAACGTAATCTGTAATAATTACAATTTGTGTCGGGCCAACTTTACCTTCTATATATTTTGCATTTTCATGGTCTAAAGAAATTCTACGAACGGCAGTACCTTGTTTTGCAACCAAACTAGAACCTTTAACTTTTAAATCTTTTATTAAAACCACAGAATCTCCAGCCTGTAAAATTGCACCATTTGCATCTCTATGAATTATCTTTTCGCTTTCGTCTAAATGATCTCCAGATTCTTTTGCAAAACGTAAATCGTCGTCTTCCAAATACATCATATCCAACAAATCTTTTGGCCAACCTTCGTTTCTTAAACGAGACAACATGCGCCAAGCAACAACCTTTACAGCTCTAAACTCACTCCACATAGAATCGTTTAAACAACGCCAATGATTTGCGTCGGTTTCTTCTGGATTATCGATTTGAGTTATACAAGTTTCACAAGCCAACAAACTTCCATCCATTCCTCCACCACCAGTTATAGTTGGTTTTACATCGTAAACAGATAAACTATCTGTTGCTGTACATAATTCGCATTTATTTCCACTTCTGTTTTCTAACTCTTCTTGTAAACTCATTTTATATATTTTAATATTGACAAAAGTACCATTTTAAATAGGATTTTTTAGAAGCTATTTCCTGCTTTCCACTATATCTTTTTTATGAAAAATAAAAAAGGATGCCGTTTCAATCAGGGCTAAACTTGTTTGCCAATTTCCGGTATTAATAAAGCAACTATTTGTCATTTTAATCTTTAGGAGAAATCTCAAAGGTTTTAAAATAAGATTTCTCTATTATGTTATCTCTTCACTAAAAAGGACACTTTTATTCTATTTCTAAAGAAGTAAACTTGAAGGAAGTTCCATCAAACAAACCTTTATCAGACAATTTTAAAGACGGAATTACCAACAAAGCCATAAAAGACAAACTCATATAAGGTGCTCTTAATTTGCTTCCCATTTCTTTTGCCATTTTATCTAATTCTGCATATTTTTCTCCAATTTCAAGAGCAGATTTGTCGCTCATAATTCCTGCAACTGGTAAAGAGACTATTTTTTCTTCAGATGAATTTACTGCACAAACTCCTCCTCTATTTTCAATAATTAAATTTACAGCTTTGCAAATTGCTTCGTCAGAAACGCCAACTGCAATAATATTATGCGAATCGTGCCCAACAGAACTTGCAATGGCGCCTTCTTTTAAACCGAAATTTTTTATAAATGCAATTGCTGGTTTATCGTTTTTATAACGATTTACAACTGTCATTTTTAAAACATCATTTTCTGTATTTGAAACTAAATTTCCATCTTTAATTAAAGAATTTGCTTCAATATTGTTTGTAACCAATTCGCCATCTAAAGCTTCAATTACTCTTATTTTTTCTGATGAAGATTCGAATCTAAACTCTTCAACTTTCTTTTTATCTGTATTAAAATTGTTTAAAACTTCGAAATCTACATGTTTCACATATGACTCTCCATTTTTAGCAACCAACTCTCCATTTATATAGGTTTCTAAAACCTTAAACTTCTTTAAATCTTCAACAATAATAAAATCTGCATCATTTCCTTTTTGCAATAAACCAACGTCTAAATTATAGTGTTTTACAGGGTTTACACAAGCAGCTTGTAATACTTTAAAAACATCAATTCCTTTAGTAACTGCTCGCTCACACAATTGATTGATATGCCCTAACAACAAATCATCTGGATGTTTGTCATCTGAACAAAACATCATTTTCTGAAAATGTTCTGGTAATAAATCTATTAAAGCTTCGAAGTTTTTTGCAGCAGAACCTTCTCTAATAATCACTTTCATTCCTTTTTGTAACTTTTCTAAAGCTTCTTCATAAGAAAAACACTCATGATCTGTAGAAATTCCTGCAGAAATGTATTTTGTAACATCTTTTCCTCGTAAACCTGGTGCATGTCCATCAATTGGTTTGTTGTTATTTTTCGCATGTTTTATTTTTGCTAAAACTTCTTCATCATCAAATAAAACACCAGGATAATTCATCATTTCTGCCAAATATTTAATGTCCGGGTTTTCCATCATTAATTTAATATCATCAGAATCTATAATTGCACCAGCACTTTCAAAAGATGTTGCAGGTACACAACTTGGTGCGCCAAAATTGAATTTCAGCGGAACTTTTTTTCCATTTTCAATCATAAAATTAACACCTTTTACACCTAAAACATTGGCAATTTCATGCGGATCAGAAACTGTTGCTACTGTTCCATGAACAACTGCAATTTTTGCAAATTCAGAAGGAACCAACATGGAACTTTCTATGTGGATATGTGCATCTACAAAACCGGGTAAAATATAGTTTTCTTTAGCATGCGCAGCTTCTCGAACTTCTAAAATCTTTCCATTTTTTACTAAAACTTCTCCTTTATAAATTCTCTTATTTTCTATATCTACAATGTTTCCTTGTACAATCATTCTAAAACTGTTTTACACAAAACTACAAATAATAAAAAGTTATTTTCTAAAACTAAAGAGAATATTCTATTTTTGAATATGGATGAAAAAAAGAGATATAAGAACTTTAAAAATTGGTCTAAAAACAAACACTTTTCTATAAAAGAATTATTTCCTACGGTTGAAAAAAGTGCTGTTTTTCATATCGATTTAAGTATCAATAACTCAACTGTTAAAACTTTTGATGAGTTTAATAATCCTGTTTATTTTGAAAGTAAACTCGATGAAATTCAGCAAAAAAATCCTACTAAAATTATTGCTGGTGGTTATTTAGAAAAACGTGCTTTATATACTTCTGACATTTATAATTCACTTGATAAAAATAGCGTAGAAAAAAGAAATATTCATTTAGGATTAGATTTTTGGCTACCAGAAAACACGCCAGTTCATGCAATTTTAGAAGGCGAAGTTGTTTGTACACTTCATCAGAAAGAATTAAAAGGTTATGGTGGTTTTATAATTCTAAAACATTTAATTGATGATGTTGAGTTTTATACTTTATATGGTCATCTTTCTGCTGAAAGTGTTTTAAAATTTTCTATTGGAGAACACATTAAAAAAGGAGAGCAAATTGGTGTATTGGGTAATTATGCAGAAAATGGTGAATGGGTTCCTCATTTACATTTTCAAATTATGTTATCGCTTTTAGATTATAAAAATGATTTTCCTGGAGTTGTTTTAGAAAGTGAAACTGAATTTTGGAAAAATATTTGTCCGAATCCGAATTTACTTTTTAAACTGAAAGGTTTTAAAGAAAATTAAGTAAAATTATTTCGGAAAAATAACAGAATCTAAAGCAACATCAAATTCGTGAACATCTTCAATTTTTGTAATCGGTTTAAAGAAGTTCAACCCTATTTTCTTGGCATCTTTTCTACAATTAGATAAAAATCGGTCGTAAAAACCTTTACCATAACCAACTCTAAAGTTTTGTTTATCAGAAATTAAAAGTGGCACAAAAATTAAATCTAAAACAGTTTCGTTAACTTGTTCTGTGTTTATTGGTTCTGGAACTCCGAATTTATTTAACTCTAAAACAGTATTTTCATCAAAATAAAAATGTGACAAAGTATTGTCTTCAAAATTACATTTACTTACAACTATTCGTTTTCCTTTTTCTCTTAAAAAACTAATAATTGATGAAGTATCTATTTCATTAAATTTTCTTAAGGAAAGAAATAAATGAACCGTTTGAACTTCAGAAAGATCTAAATTAAAAATTTGTTTATAAATATTTTCTTGAAATTCTTTAATTTCAGCATCCGTTAAATCTGTCCTTTTTTGTTTGTATATTTTTCTTAGCTCTTGCTTTTTCATGAATCTAACCTTTAGAAACTAAATTTTATCAACTGTAATAATTCTAAATGTGTTAGAATTTACTGTTATTTTTATTTGATAATTTTCATTAAAAACATAAAAATTCTTTCCTTTTTTAAAATAGTTTTCTAAAGATGTTTCTGAAAGAACCTTACATAATAATTTTTCTATTTCTGCTTTAGAAAAATTTATGCACAGCTTTTTATTAATTCTTTCATAAACTAATTCTGTATAGCAATGTTTCTTTATAATTTCTTCTTTATCAATCATATTTATAAACTCTCAAGTTCAGCTTGTAGTTTTTTGGTTAATCCTTTTACAACTAAATTATATGAATGGTTTATTAATTCTCTTACCAAATCATCTGAAACATCCGAAGAATTTATAATTACAGTATTCCAATGTTTTTTACTCATGTGAAAACCTGGCTCAATTCCTTCATATTCTCCTCGTAATTCTTCCGCTTTTTCTGGATTACATTTTAAATTTATTTTAGTTTCACCTTTTTCCCATCTTTCTAAACCTACTAAAGCAAACATTTTTCCCATCACTTTAAAAACCAAGGTTACATCATCAAAAGGAAAATGTTCTGTTACTCCTTTTTTAGCAATACAGAAATCTCTTAATTGTTCTATGTGCATAAATTATTATATTTATTACAATTTAAAAAGTACCTTTATCTATCAAATTTACAATTATTATTCAAATGGAAAATGAATTTCTAAATAGATCATCTATTATTAATTATTCGAGTAAAAACTATGAAAAAACGAATACTTCGTTAATTTCTGAAATAATTTTTACTAAAAATGATGACAACACTCAATGGCTTAATACCTATGGAATTAAGTATCAAGAGTCTTTTAAGAAGGTTATTCATCAAAATAAATTAGACGATTTTTTAATAAAATTATTGAGTGATGAAGAACACCCAAATAAAGTAATTTTATTGGATGGTTTGTTATTTGTAACTACTCGTGTCTTAATTACACAAAGTTCTAAATTTGAATCTGAACAAATGATTTTTATTGTTTCTCCTGATTATTTATGGTCTATTCAAGAAAAACAAGGAGATTATTTTAATTGGATTCGTGAACGTTTAGAAGGTAATAAAGGAATTGTTAGAAAGAAAAAAGCTGATTATTTATTATTTTTATTATTGGAATCTATAATTGATAACTACCAAGATACCTACCAAGAAAACGCTGAATTAAGTTCAGATCAATTGAGTTCTGGGAATATAAAACCTACACCAGAATTTACTTCTTTGGTTGAAAAAAGAAAGCAAGAATTATTCAATTTTAAAAAAGCGACTATTAGTTTAAAAGACACAATTGTTAAATTAGAAAAGATTGAAATTAAAGGTTTTAACGTAAAATATTTTAGCGAATTAAAAGAACAAACCAATAACTTAATTTCGAATATCGATTTTGAATTACAAGAATTAGAAAGTAAAATAAATTTAATCTTTAGTATTCAAGGTCATCGTTTAAATGAAGTAATGAAAACATTGACAATTCTTTCTGTAATCTTTATTCCGCTTACGTTTTTAGCTGGAATTTACGGAATGAATTTCGAGAACATACCAGAGTTAAAATCTCAATATGGGTATTTTATTTTATTAGGTGTTATGGTTTTAGTTACCATTATTTCTGTTTGGTATTTTAAACGAAAGAAGTGGTTTTAATTTTTTCTAATCTTAAATATTAAAATAACAATGTAAACAGAGAACATAATCCCAATAAGTTTTAAGAAATGTATAATGGTTCCAATTAAAGAACTTAACATTGAAGTAAATATTGGCCAATTTTGTGATAAATTATTTAAGAAAGATTTTATTATTGAAGTATTATCTAGAAAAAAATACGCTGCAAAAACAAATATTGTAATTACAAAAACTCTTATGATTTCTGAAACCTTTTCACTCATCCAAAAAATCTTTTAAAATATGTAAACTTTCATTTGGATTTTCTTCCATTGGAACGTGACCAGAATTTTCTAGAACAACCAATTTAGAGTTGGGTAAAATACGATCCATTCTTTTTCCATTATCTAAAGGAATCCAAGTATCTTGTGCTCCCCAAATTAATAATGTTTGTGTTTGTATACTTTTTAATTTATCTGTATTTGCTTTTTCTGTTGGTTTAAAATCAATTTTTGCTCTGTCTATAAAAGCTTCTCTATTGCCAACTCTCAAAGCCATTTTATGATAACGTGTAATTAAAGAATCTGTAATTTTAGAATCATCTGCATATACTTGTTCCATATTTTGTTTGATGACAAATTTTGGGGTAAAATATAAAAACATCGAATTTATAATTGGTGTTTTTGCCATTTTAAAAATCCAAGGTTGTGGTTTATTTGTTGGCAAACCACTTGCATCTACTAAAATTAGTTTTTCAACTTTATCTGGGTTTTCTGCTGTGTAATTCCAAGCAATATTTCCACCTAAAGAATTTCCTGCTAAATAAAATATAGAGAGATTCATTTTCTTTAAAAAATCACTTAAAAACTTTGTGTAACTCTTTATAGAATAATCTGCATTTTTATTTGGACCTGTAATACCAAAAGCTGGCAAATCCATCCTTATAACTCTGTAATTTTTTGTGAGCTCTTTTGTCCAAGAATTCCAAGTATGCAATGAAGAACCTGTTCCATGAACTAAAACTATTGGAAAACCTGTTCCTTCATCTCTATAATGAACCTGCATTCCATCGATTTCTACATACTTAGAATGTTCATTTGCAAACTCACTTTTTAAATCTTCTACAGAAATATCAGCATATATTCCACCTTTTATCAGTAGGATTAATAGAATTAAAAATCCGTAAAAAACATACTTTTTTTTAAATCTATTCTTCATAAATTAATTGATTATTTTATACAAAACTGGCTTGCTTGGAGTTGCATCATTCTCAAAAGGAGCAATCATTAAATTCAATAAATATTCTCCATCTTCAACTGAATTTGGCACATAAATAAACTCGGTAATTGTAGCATCCATTCTTAACTTTCCTGCAGTATTCCAAAATGCATTATGACATAATAATTCGCCATCATCTTTTTCCTTATCTACTGAAGGTAAATCAATTAGTAAATGTTTAATTCCTTTTTCTCGTAAATAAATAGCTGCTTCTTCTAATAAATAAGGCGGATTTGTATTCGAGTATTTCATCGATTTCTTGTCAGATAAATTCGGAATTGTTCGAATTACTATTGCATCTCTTTTCTTATTACCTAAAGCAGTTTTAAGTTGTTTTGCAGAAATTACTAAATCTTTTCCTTTACTTTCTGGCGCAACTGTAACAACTTCTGCTAGAAAAATATAATATTTTAGATTTTTGTTTACAGAGTGCACTTTTTCTGTAATATGACCAACACATTCTGTATGTGTAATGTGCGAATGAGGATTGAAATGAATATTGTTAAAGTTTACAACTGCACCTTCAGAAACCTTTACCTTTTCCCCATCAATTTCTTCTGGAAAAATTTTTGGATCTTCTACATACCAAGCATTTACATTCTCTTTAGAAACATCTATTGGAATTGAAATATCTAATGGATTAGAGATATTTACTACTATTTTTCTGGAATTGTATTCTATGGTTGCTTTCATTTATACTGAACTGGTTTCTGAAGATTTTACTAATATCTCAAATATAGCTTTTTTAAAAGATGTTTGAAAACTCTTA
Organism: Polaribacter pectinis; assembly: GCF_014352875.1. NCBI lineage: Bacteria > Pseudomonadati > Bacteroidota > Flavobacteriia > Flavobacteriales > Flavobacteriaceae > Polaribacter > Polaribacter pectinis. The sequence continues at coordinate 87,363 of NZ_CP060695.1, read as the reverse complement.
AAGTAATTTGATTCTAATTCAGCATAAATAAATCTGATGCAATTCCATCAACTAAAAATTTTCCTTTTTTTGTAGTTGATAATTTCTTTATTCCTGTTGAAGTAATCTTTATTTCTAACAACTCTTGCTCTATGTATTTTTTAGATTGATTCTCTAAATATTGTAGATGTTTTTCTCCAAAATCATTTTTTATTTTATCCAAAGAAACTCCCCAAATAGTTCTTAAACCAGTCATTATATATTCGTTATAATTGTCGGTTTTAGATAAAATTTCCCTTTCAACTGGCAAATTATTTTCTTGAATGGACTTTATATATTTGGCATTGTTTCGAACATTCCAACTTCGTTGTTTTCCATCGAAAGAATGTGCAGAGGGTCCAATTCCTAAATAAGATTTCCCCAACCAATAAGAAGAATTATTTTTACTGAAAAAATTTTCCTTTCCGAAATTTGATAATTCATAATGAATAAAGTTTGCCTTTTCTAACTCTTCAATTAAAACATAAAACTGTTCTTGCGCTTTTTCTTCATCAACATTTTTAATTTTTCCTTTTGCTATTAGCGTTTCTAAAGCCGTTTTTGGCTCAACTGTTAATGCGTAACTGGAAATATGTGGAATTCCAAAACTCAAAGCCGTTTGTATATTTTCTCGCCATTCTTCATTTGTGCAATCTGGAATTCCGTATATTAAATCGACTGAAATATTTGTAAAATATTGCGAAGCAATTTGCAAACAATTTTTAGCTTCTTCTGAATTGTGAGCACGGTTCATTAACTTTAAATCTTTCTCAAAAAAAGATTGAACTCCAATACTTAATCGATTAATTGGCGATTTCGAAAGTTCAATAATTTTTTCTTCAGATAAATCATCAGGATTAGCTTCTAATGTAATTTCAGGGTTTTCTACAACTTCGAAATTATTATAAACAGCATCAATTAAAACCTGAATTTCTGAGATATTTAAAACAGATGGCGTTCCTCCTCCAAAATATATAGTTTCAACAATTTTATTCTCTAATTCGTCTTTTCTGATTTCAATTTCTTTTACAAGTGAAGAAATCATTTCTTCCTTTTTTTTTAATGAAGTAGAGAAATGAAAGTCGCAATAGAAACAAGCTTGTTTGCAGAAAGGGATATGTATATAAATACCAGACATTATATTTTTCTTTTTATCTTCCCAGGAGCTCTTCTTAAAGCGTCATGTCTTTTTACTTTTAACTTTTTATTCTTTTCTTTAAGTTGGTTAATATTATCATCTGAAATAACTTCGTGATCAACATATAACAAAGATAGGAATGGAAGTTTCGCTACTTCAATAGGAATTTCTGGTATATTATTATTGTGTAGTTTTAATAATCTTAATTTATTTAATTTTAATACTGATTTTGGAAATTCTTTAAATCTATTATATTCTAAACCTATTGCATCTAAATTTTGTAGTTTAGATACAGATTCTGGTAAAAATTCAATTTCATTAGAACCTAAACTTAAATCTTCTAAAAATTCCAAATCCCCAATTGTGGTAGGAATATTTTTAAGCTTATTGTAACCAAGATTTAAGTTTCTCAAATTAAATAAATCTCCTATATTTTCTGTTATAAAACTTATTTTAGAAGCATTAGCTAATATGCTTTTAAGCTGAATACATTCAGATAATTCATCTCTCAATCTTTCAATACCACTTCCAGAAACATCAAGTAATTGCAGACATTTTAATTTATTAATTGACGATGGTAATTCTTTAAGCTTTTTATTTCTTCTAAAACTTAAATATTTAAGATTATTTAGCTCTCCTATACTTTCTGCACTCCTTAATATATTACCATCGAGTGAAATCCCTTCTAAATTATTTAATATTCCTATATTTTCTGGTAATTTCTTTAGTTTTGAATATCTAAAAGCTAGTAATTTTAAGTTTGGCAATTTCTTTAAATCTAATATAAGTTGTTCAGTATCTTCAAACTTATTATTTGATATATCTAATTCTTCCAAGTTTTCGAAAAGAAATAACTCTTGTGGAAGTGATTTTAGATTAGAAGAACTGATATCTAATCTAACAATTTTTAATTTATTAATTAAAGAATCTTTTAAACTTAATGTTTGCTTTGTTGAGTTTAACCTCCAAAAAAGTTGAGAAATATAATGGGGTTTAGACCATTTCATATCGTAATTCGAACATAAGTCTAATTCAGTCACTAAACTTATATTTTTTTTAACAACTTTATCTTTATTGTTTTTCAAACAACTGAAACAAATAAGGAGAATTAATATAGTAAGATTCTTTTTCATTATCTACTTCTTAACTCGTTTTTCATTCTGCTTTACAAAACTCGCCCAACCAGTATAATTTTTTCCGCCAACAATTTTTCCTGAATTGTAAAAATGACAAACTGCAGCTGCCAAACCATCTGTTGCATCGAGGTTTTTTGGTAACGTTTTTAAGTTTAAAAGCGATTTTAACATCAAAGCAACTTGCTCTTTACTGGCACTTCCATTTCCAGTAATTGCCATTTTAATTTTCTTTGGCAAATATTCTGTAATGGGTATTTCTCTGGACAAACCTGCAGCCATTGCAACTCCTTGTGCTCTACCCAACTTTAACATCGATTGTACGTTTTTTCCAAAAAATGGCGCTTCAATAGCTATTTCATCTGGATTGTAAGTGTCTATTAATTCGATTGTTCGTTCAAAAATTAGTTTTAATTTTAAATAATGATCGTCGTATTTTTTTAAAATTAATTCGTTCATTTGAATAAATTCCATCTTTTTACCGACAACTTTTATCAATCCGAAACCCATAATTGTTGTTCCTGGGTCAATTCCTAAAATTATTTTTTCTATGGCCACAATCGTAGATTGTTTTTTGTGATTATCGTCTTTTATACTGACGATTATTTATTACTTTGCACGAAATGTACAACTCGCTTTCATACAAATCTAAACAATTCTTTTGGTTGATAATAAAACTATCTATTGTAATTGGTTGTGGATATTTTATTTGGCAAAGATTAACTTCCAATAGTGAGTTTTCTTTTTCTGATTTTTATCAAAATTTGATTAAAAACAACGTTTTTTCTACTAAAAACATGCTTTTTCTATTGATTTTTACATTTTTTAATTGGTTTTTAGAAATTACAAAATGGGAAACACTTGCTTCTTTTTGTGTAAAAACAAGTAAGAAAAATGCAACAATTCAGAGTTTAGCTTCGTTAACGACTTCTTTAATTACGCCAAACAGAATTGGAGAATATGGCGCAAAAGCATTGTATTTTGATAAATCATTGAGAAAACAAATCGTTGGTTTGAATTTAGTAGGGAATTTTTATCAAATGATAATGACGCTTTTTTTTGGAATTATTGGTTTTGGATATTTTGTTTATAACCATAATGTTTCTATAGATTATCACAGGGTTTTACGATTTTTATTATTGGGCATTTTTATAATTTCTGCTTTCTTTTTTGGCGCAAAACATTTTAATTACAAAGGCTATTCTGCTGAAAAAGCGAGAACTTTTATCAATAAAATTCCGTTAAAATTAAATATAAAAGTTGCATTGATTTCTTTATTACGATTCGTCGTTTTTTCACATCAGTTTTATTTTTTGTTGTTCCTTTTTAAGGTTGACATTTCTTATTTAGATGCAATTTCTGCAATTACAACTGTTTATTTTATCAGTTCTATTGTGCCAATGTTGTCACTTTTTGATGTTGTTTTAAAAGGAACTGTCGCTATTTGGGTATTTTCTTTTTTTAATATTGAACCACTTGTAATTTTATCTGTCACAACAATTATGTGGATTTGTAATTTTGTATTTCCTGCAATTATTGGGAGCTATTTTGTCTTGACTTTTAAACCTAACTTCGTAAAATGATTTGGTTTTTTGTATTTATATTCATTTTGTATGCAATTTTAATTATTGCATTGGCTTTTGGTTTTGCTAAAGTTGATGAGTTTAAACCTGAAAATTTAGAACCAAAAACTTCATTTTCTGTAGTTATTCCTTTTAGAAACGAAGCTGAAAATTTACCTAAATTATTAAAATCTATTTCTTTACTAAAGTATCCAAAAGAATTGGTAGAATTTATTTTTGTGGATGATGCTTCTTCTGATGATTCTGTTAAAGTTATTGAAGATATTCTTCCAAATAATAAAATGTCCATTAATGTTATAAAAAATAATAGAACCTCAAATTCTCCAAAAAAAGATGCAATTACAACTGCTATTTCAATCGCTAAAAATAATTGGATTCTTACAACAGATGCAGATTGTATTTTACCAGAAAACTGGCTAAAAACATTTGATGCTTTTATTCAACAGAACAACCCAAAAATGGTGGTTGCTCCTGTTAATTATATTGCTATAAACAATTCTTCAGAGCAGTTTCAATTATTAGATTTTATGAGTTTACAAGGAACTACAGTTGGAAGTTTTGGAATGGGACATCCTTTTTTATGCAATGGTGCAAATTTAGCTTATCAAAAGCAAGAATTTTTAAAACTAAATGGTTTTGATGGCAATGAAAACATTGCAAGTGGCGATGATATTTTTCTGTTTGAGAAGTTTTTAGAAAATGACAAAAAATCTGTACAATTCTTAAAATCAAAAAATGCTATTGTATCTACTTTTCCCGTAAAAACAAATATCGATTTAGTTCATCAACGAGTGAGATGGGTATCTAAAACAAGTAATATTAAATCTGTTGGCGTAAAACTAATAGGTGTTTTGTTGCTTTTAGTGAACTTGAGTATTGTTTTTAGTATTTTTTTATCCGATAATATTTTTGTAATTTTTACTCCATTATTTTTTAAAATAATCATTGATATGTTTTTATTTATACCAACAATCAATTTTTATAACCATAAAAAAACATTCTACAAATGGTATTTATTTTGTAGTTTTTTCTATCCGTTTTTTAGTGTGTTTATTGTATTAAAATCTGTCTTTTCGAATTACAATTGGAAAGGAAGGAGTTTTAAAAAGTAGAAAAGTTAGCAAACAAGTTTAGCCCTGATTGTAGCATTTGTTTGAGCTCTTTTTTATTGTTTTATGAATAAAAAAAGCGAGTGCGAAAAGCAGGAAATAGCTTCTAAAAAATATTAAAACAAAGCTTCCATAATTGCATCTGCTTTAAACCAAAGTATTAAAACGACTGCTAATAAAATGACTAAAAAAAGTCCTTTTGTTGGTTTCGATTGTTTTTGTCTTCCGAATTTTCTTTTGAATTCCATTCTAATAAATTTTAATTGTTTTTATGAAAAAACATTTTAAAAATCACCTATAGTTTACTCTTTTTAATTGCTCTTAACATTTCTCTTTTTCCTGGAGGTCCAGGCAAACGTTCTACAGTAAAACCAACTGCTTGCATGGCTCTTCTAACACTTCCTTTTGCAGAATACGTTACAAGAATACCGTTTTCTTTAAGCGAAGTAAACATTTTAGCGAAGATTTCTTCTGTCCATAATTGTGGTTGCACACGTGCACCAAAAGCATCGAAATATATTAAATTGAAAGCATCTTCGTCTGTAATATCTTCGAAAAACTGCTTTCTTTTTGTGAGCGAAAAATTGTCTGTAATTTGATGTTTTTCCTCCCAAGAAACTTCGTGCATTTTATCAAAAATAGCATTCTCTTCTTTGGCATCTAAAACAGAAATAAAATTCATTTTTTCTATTTCTTCTGCAGTAACTGGATAGGCTTCTACTCCAACATAATCAATTGGTTTTTTAGCTTCTAAATAGGTAATAAAAGCGTTTAAACCTGTACCAAAACCAATTTCGAGAATGGAAACTTCTTCAGTGGAAACTAACTTTAAGCCGCTCTCTATAAAAACGTGATAGGTTTCGTTAATAGAACCATTTTTGGAATGATATTGCTCATCCCAATCTGGTAAATGTATGGTTGTAGAACCATCTGAAGTAATTAATATTTCTCTTTTCACAATTCGAAATTGGTTTTTATAAAATTACTTTGTTCCTAATAAAACACCATTTGCTTCAAAAGCAAATTCTTTTTTTGGTTCAGTAATTTTGGCTATTTCTTCTTTACTTTTTCCTGCATCTTCTGCATAATGCTGTAATTCTTCTACAGGCGTAATTTTTACGAATGCTTTACCTGCTACAATTACTTCTTTTCCTTGCGAGTCTAATGGCATAAAAAATCCGTAATCTTTAAAACGAACCATTGTTTCTGTTGCTTCGTTTAAAGGTAATTTCATCCAACAACCTTTTTTAGAGCATACTTCTTTAATTTCTGAAGTAAATTTTACATCAATTGTATCACCAACATTCATGTTTTCGAATTTCGCTAACATTTGGTCTTTTGTTAATGCGTCTTTCTCTGAAATTTTATCTCCAAAAGTTGCAAAAGCAATTTCTTGAGTTGGTGTTTCTACTTCTTTATTTTCTTTCTTTCCGTCTTTACAAGCTGTAAAAACCAATAGTGCTATTGCACAAAATTTAACGATTGTCTTCATAAATTGCATATTTAATAATAGTATAGCAAATGTACATATTTTTAATGCAAAACCCATATTTTTATGTTCTTTCAGATGAATAAATTATGTACATTTGTCTTGAATATTAATCAATTTAATTATGAGTTCTAATATAGAAATCAAACATATAGAAAAGTCTAAAATAGAAAGTGTAGACTTTAATAATTTACCTTTTGGTAGCGTTTTTTCTGATCATATGCTTGTTTGTGATTATAAAGATGGAAAATGGCAAACGCCAGTTATTGAGCCTTATGCGCCAATTTCTTTAGATCCTTCTGCGAAGATTTTTCATTACGGACAATCTATTTTCGAAGGAATGAAAGCTTACAAAGATGCTGAAGGAAATACTTTGTTGTTTAGACCTTTAGACAACTGTAAACGTTTAAATAAATCTGCAGAACGTTTGGTAATTCCGCAAATTCCTGAAGATGTATTTATGGATGGTTTAAAAGCTTTATTAAAATTAGATGAAGCTTGGATTCCAAAAAACGATGGAAGTTCTTTATACATTAGACCTTTTATGTTTGCTTCTGGAAACGGTTTTCACGCTTCGCCTGCAAATGCTTACAAATTAATTATTTGTACTGCGCCTTCTGGAGCATATTTTGCTGGTAAAGTAAAAGTTTTAATTGAAGAAAAATATGCACGTGCTGCAAATGGTGGTGTTGGTTTTGCAAAAGCTGGTGGAAATTATGCTGCACAATTTTACCCTACTCAATTAGCGATTGAAAAAGGTTATAACCAAGTAATTTGGACAGACGATAATACTCATGAGTATATTGAAGAAGCTGGTGCAATGAATATTTTCATCAGAATTAATGATACTTTAATTACAAGTCCTACAAGTGATAGAATTTTAGATGGAATTACACGTAAAAGTGTTATTCAGATTGCAGAAGACATGAATATTGATGTTGAAGTACGTAAAATTTCAGTTTCTGAAGTGATTGCTGCTGCACAATCTGGAAGTTTAAAAGAGATGTTTGGAGCAGGAACTGCTGCAGTAATTTCTCCTATTGCAGGTTTTGGTTACCAAGGAACAGATTATGATTTACCTGAATTAGACAAACCTTTTGCAGGAACTTTAAAGAAAGCAATTACAGATATTCAGACAAATAAAGCTGAAGATCCTTATGGTTGGAGAGTTGTTGTAAAATAAACTTAAAAACTTAATATTTAACAAAAGCATCAATTTACGTTGATGCTTTTTTTTGCGAATAGACAAACTTTGAATTTTGAAAAACCAAATGAACTTCTAATGCTATGTGATTAGGTTTTCATTTTACTTTTTTAAAGTATGAAACTTAAATTTTAGTTTATTTTGCTTTTAATTTAAAAAGTTTAACTTCGCTAATTAGTATTATAATTAATAGATGGTTATTTGTTTTGTTAACATTTAATTAAATAAAGGTTTAAAAATTAAAGATTAAATGTACCAATTAAATTACCATTCGAAATCAATAGATAACTTAAGTTTTACTGATTTAGAAAATATTCTTGCAGAAGCAAATACTTTTAATTCATCTAAAAATATAACTGGATGTCTTATTTACCATAACAACAGTTTTGTACAAATTCTTGAAGGGACAAAAAAAGATGTTTTAGATGTTTTTAATAAAATAAAGACAGATAAAAGACACCATACAGTAAACGTTCTTTGGGAAAACAAAGTAGATAAAAGATATTTTGAAGAATGGAATATGGCTTATTATCAGCCCAATGTTTCAAATATTAAATTATTTGTGAACAACTTATTACTTCTTTCAGAATTTTCTGATAAGTCTTCTGGAGCTTTATTAAGTTTTTGGGCAAATGTTAAAAGTGTTATTGGCAGTGGTAAAATAACTAATGAAGACTCTATAAATTAAATAATATAAAGTTTAGAAAGTCTTACATTTTATCTTAAACTTCGTCTAAACTAAAAACCTCATCATCTTTTCTTCATCTAAAAACATAGGTTAATCTCTAATAACAAATTGATTAAGTTATATCAATAAAAAACTTTAGAACAAGAAACCTTAACTGTAAGTTTATAAATCTAAATGATACTAAAAAAGTAATTTTACCTCTCTAAAATTTCTTTAATGTTGGGTTTAAAATAGTTTGGCCCTTTTAAAACTTTACCATCTTCTCTGTAAATTGGTTTTCCGTTTTCGCCTAATTTACTCATATTAGAACGTTGTATTTCATTAAAAACTTCGGTTATTTTATCTTGCATCCCATGTTCTATAATGGTTCCGCAAAGAATGTATAACATATCTCCTAAAGCATCTGCAACTTCAACTAAATCGTTATTTTGTGCGGCTTCTAGATATTCTTCATTTTCTTCTTTCATCAACTCGAAACGTAGTTTCTTTCTATCTTCTCCAATATCTGCAATTGGTTCGCTATTCATATTTAATTTAAAAGCGGTATGAAATTCAGTTACTGCTGCTATTCTTTTCTTCATTTTATGTTTTATTAATTTAAGGTAATTATTCTTGTTATGGGTTTATGTAAATTTTTTCAACAACCTCGCTGGCGATGCTTTTAAAACCCAAGCAATTAAACGCCATCTTTTAGAAATATATGCTACTCTTTTTTTATTTTTTATAGCCGTATAAATTTGTTTTGCTGCTTTATCAACAGGAACCATCCAAAAAAGTTGTTCTCCTAATGCCATTGGCGTATCTACAAAACCTGGACGAATATCTGTAATAAAAACCTTTTTCGATTTTATTGATTTTGTTTTTATGTACAAACCTTCTAAATACGATTTTTGATATGCTTTAGAAGCAAAATAAACAGGCGCAGAACGACTTCCTCTAATAGAAGCAATAGATGAAATACCAACCAAATGCCCAAATTGTTGTTGTCTGAATAAATTATAAGAGAGTGTATATAATTTGGTAACTCCTAACACATTTGTATTAATTGTTTGTGCTTCTTTTTCCCATTCTAATTTTGGATTTACAAAACCAACGCCAGAAGATTGTATAACTAAATCTACCGTAATAAGCTCAGAAACAAGTTCATTAAATACTTTTTCTAAATCTATTACATCTTGTATGTCATTTTGTTTGATAAGAATATGATCTGGAAATCTATTTTTAATTTCTTCTAACTTCTCTAATCTTCTGCCTGTAACAGCAACTTTATAACCTTCTTTGACTAAAATTTCGGTTAATGCTTTTCCTATTCCAGAAGTTGCTCCAAAAACAATGGCGTTCTTCATTTAATTTGTAATTTTGTAAAATCAAATTCAGGTTGATTCTGATAGCAATATATAGAAACTTTATGATAATTAAAGTGGCTATAGGAGCTATTAATAAACAACTTATAAAGAATAAAAAAATGTTTTTAAGCGCATATTTTACAACTGGTAGAATTATTTTTATGATTTTCTTTATTACAGCATTTATTGCTCTAATGATTTATAGTTACAGAAAAGACATTAAAAATCATGAGCGTTACTATAAAAACGCTGGTAAAAAAGTATTAATTTATGGCGGATTGATTATCGCAATTTTTGTGGCCATTAGAATTTTAGCCGGAAATTAAAAAAACCGACTCTTAAAAGAATCGGTTTATTTTAAAATTTCATTTTAAAAAATGAATCTTAATTTTAATTTTCTGTTCCTAGAAAACTATAATTTTTAGAATAATAACGCATTTGTTCTTCGAAATCTTTTTGTTGAGTTATTTCTACTTTTAAAATATTTCCTTCAGAATCCATTAATGGTTCTAAAATAGGATTTATAAAACCACTGTATGGTGCAGAAGTAAATTGCTTATTTCTTTTGATAACTTCTTTATGAATATTCTGGTCTACTTTAACACCATACCCTTCAACCAAAGCTTTAGCAGCTTCAAAATCTCCTTCAGATTTAATACGCTGTGTTTCTTTTAATAAGCGTCCAAAAATCTCTCTTAACTTATCATAATCATTAATATTAAAATAGGTTTTACCATTTTCTTTAACAATTTTCTCTATTACATTGTCTTTTTGACCTTGTTCAAAAGCCCAAGCAGAAACCCATTGTCTATTAACCATGTGATCTTCCTCTATATCATCACCCAAATTAATTCTTATTAGTTGTGTCATTAATCCGTTTCTAATGTAACCATCATAAGCTGCCATTCCTAATTCTTTGTAATTATCTGTTAAACCTAATTCTTGTAATTTAGGATCCATTAAATAATATAAACCAACCAAATCTGCTCTTCCTTCTTCCATTGTAGATGCATAATTTTGAAGTGTTTCTTTTGGTTGCCCAACTCCATCATTAATTACACCTGAAGCGTGTCCAACAACTTCGTGTAAAGAAGTATGTAATTTATCGGCAATTTTACCATATTTTTCTTCTAATCTTATTTCCTCTTCATCATTAGCAAATTCTTTTAAACGACCTGTTCCACCAGCATTATTATAAGCTCCAATAATGTTTCCTAAAGAAACAGATTTAGAACCGTGTTTTTGACGAATCCAATTATTGTTTGGTAAATTTACCCCAATTGGTGTGCTTGGTGAAGCATCTCCTGCTTCTCCTGCTACATTTACAGTTTTATAAGAAACTCCAACAACATTGGCCTTTTTATGAGAAGGATCTAAAGGTGCATTGTCTTCGAACCATTGTGCATTGTCAGATAAAACTTTCATCTTACGAGACATATCAAAATCTTTAATTTGCACAATTGTTTCATAAGAACCTCTATAGCCTTTTGGGTCATTATAAACCTCTATAAAACCATTTATCCAGTCTATATTTCCTTCTGTGGAAGTTACCCAAGCAATTGCATATTTATCCCAAACATCTAAACTTCCGGTTTTATAATATTCAATTAACAAACCTAAAGCTTCTGCTTGTTTTTCATTTTCTGCAACTTCTTTTGCTTTTGTTAACCAACCAATAATTTGGTCTATTGCATTTCCATACATTCCTCCAGATTTCCAAACTTTCTCGACCAATTTACCATCTTCACGTACTAATTTAGAATTTAAACCTGCTTCAATCGGCATTCCTTCTGGGCCTTTGTAAGCTGTTTTATAAAATTCTGATACTTCTTTATCTGTAATATCTGGGTCGTAAAAATTAATTGCAGATGATAATATATTATCAATTCCATCTTTTTTAGTTACCTTTTTATTGTCTAAATCATTAAATAAAACTTCAATAACTTCTCTTGGTAATTCTGTTCTCGATTTTTTTAATAATTGATCTTCAAAATATTCTCTTGTAAACTCTGGCTTTATTTTATCATTTGAATAATGATGATGAATTCCATTAGAAAACCAAACTCTTTTTAAATAGGTTTTAAATGCTTTAAAATCTTCAGTTTCTCTATCTCCCCCGTAATTACGATTAATTCTTTCTAAAGCTTCTCTTATTTTTAAATTATGACGATAGTTTTGATCCCACATAATATCTCTACCTGCTAAACCAGCTTGTGTTAAATAGTAGACCAATTTCTTCTCTTTTAAAGTAAGTTCTTCGAAACCTGGTATTTTATATCTTAAGACCTTTATATCTGCAAATTGCTCTACAAAATGATTAAATTCTTTTCCATTTGTTGGTGTTTCCTCATTCTTTTCAATAGCGCAAGAGGCAAATAAACCCAACATTGTAAAGGCACAAATAATATGTTTTATTTTCATTTTTAACGTTTTAAATTGATGCATAAATATACAAAAAATTAAATTTTTAATGATAAATAGGTATTAAAATACCTATTTGTAGGTTAAGATAGAATTCCCTTTTCAGATAGTTTTGTTTCATATTCATCAAAATTATTTTATTATGAAAAAATTATTTCTATTATTATTTACTTTAACCCTTTGTTTTCAGGTTAATGCTCAAGACAATAATGCAGAAAGTAGTCTTGGTATTTCATTTACTCCTTCAACTTTAAGCAAAGGATATGATTGGGGGGTTGGTTTAGTTGCCAGCCACGATTTTAGTGACACAGGTTTAGGGTTTGGTTACATGGTTCAAGTAACTTACTTACAACCTTCTGATGCCATTTCTAGCGTTATAGACTATGGTTATTCTAGTGATTTGTTAGCAAAATATGACATTGCTATAACAGACGGATTAGAGTTTGGACCTACAGTGGGTGGAGGTTATTTTGCTATACAAAGTGATCAAGGTAATGATGCAGAATTTTATTTTGCCGCTGGTGGTACTGCATCTTATTTTATTACCAATGGTATACTTTTAGGTGTAGAAGTTACTAAACCATTTCTAGAAGGTGCAGAAATATCTGCAGCATTCTCATTAAGATTTCAAATTTAATTTTTAAAAACAAACATTATGAAAAAATTTATTTTAAAAACCGTTTTAATTTTAGCAGTCTGTTTTTCATTTTCTTCTTGTGAAGATAGTGAAGATCCAGTAGAAACAAATATCACAAACAGAGTTATGTTTTGGTCAGATTTCCAAGGACCTCCAATATCAGTAACTATTGAAGGTGGAAATGGAAGTGGAACAATTACAGCTATAAACTCAAGTGCTCCAGAATGTGGCTCTTCTGGTAATTTTACAAAAATACTTTCTCCTGGTACTTACAGTTATAGTGCTAGAGATGGTAATTTAGTTTGGAACAGTTCTTTTACAATTAGAGAATCTACAAGTTGTACAACTATTGGGTTAACAGATTAAATGAATTAATAATAAAAAGGCCTCAAAATATGAGGCCTTTTTATTATTAATTATTATGGTAGTTTGTATATAATAAATTTAGCTTTATAAACAATCAATACCTTTATTGAACAGGATATTTAAAACAATCTGTTGTGTGATCATTTACCATCCCAACTGCTTGCATATATGCATACATAACTGTTGAGCCAACAAACTTAAAACCTCTTTTTTTTAAATCTTTAGATATCTTATCTGATAATAAAGTAGTTGCTGGGACATCTTCTCGTTTATGAAATTTATTTACAATTGGTTTTCCATCTACATAAGACCAAATAAATTTAGAGAATGAACCAAATTCTTTTTGAACCTCTATAAAAAGTTGCGCATTGGTAATTGCACTTCGAACTTTCAATTTATTTCTAATAATTCCTGCATCTTGTAAAAGTGATTCATATTTACTTTCTGGGTATTTTGCAATCTTTTTATAATCGAAATTATCAAAAGCTTTTCTAAAGTTTTCTCTTTTGTTTAAAATGGTTATCCAACTTAAACCTGCTTGAAAAGTTTCTAAAATTAAAAACTCGAACAAAGTTGCATCATCAAAAACTGGTTCTCCCCACTCCTTATCATGATAATCGATGTAAATCTGACTATCATTCACCCAAAAACATCTGTTTTTCATTTTCTCTTATTTTAAGATTGAAAATTAATGTTAAATGAATTAAAAATCAACCTATTTTGGAATAATTTTTGCAACTTTACTCACATAAAATCTTTTGGTTATGAAACTATTGAAGCAAATTATATTACTTTTTTCGGTTGGAATCTTTATTTGGGCTTGCGGTTCATCCCCAATTAATAATAAGAATATTGAAAAAGAAGAACCTGTAGTTATTGCAAATGACAGTTTAGAGTACGAAATTACAATTATCGATATTGGCTTCAATTTATTTTTGAATACTATTGCGCAACCAGAAGGTTATTATTCGCAAGAATATTTAGAAACTAGAAATCGAATTTTTGTAACAAATTGGAATATTAGAGCAAGAAACCCTTCTCAATTTAATGACAATATTTATGAAAACGTAATTGATTATCAACCAAATATAGATTATGGCTATGATGTTAACTATAAACTTTTTAACTATTTTATGTTTGCACAGAGGAAATATAAAATGACTTTAGGCGCTGGCTATTCTAGAAGAATTAGATGATTTTTTTTGATAACTTACAAAACTGAAATCGAATTTATTTTTTTCATCAGCTTTAAAATCTTCTCTAGAAATTTCTTTCCATGTTGAATCTATTATAGGAAAAAAAGCATCTGCATCAAATTCCTCATGAACAATTGTAATGTCTAATTGATCTACCAAGTTTTTTTGCATGGCTTCTTTATAAATTTGTGCTCCACCAATTATAAAAATCTCTTTTTCATCTGAAGCCAATTCTAAAGCTTCTTCTATACTGTGTGCAATTAGGCAACCATCTTTAAAGTAATTCTTGTTTCTTGTAATAATAATACTTGTTCTATTTGGTAAAGGCTTACCAATAGATTCAAAAGTATTTCTACCCATTAAAATTGAATGTCCTGAAGTTATTTTCTTGAAACGTTTTAAATCTGCTGGTAAATGCCAAATTAAATCGTTGTCTTTTCCTAAAGCATTATTTTTTGCAATTGCAGCAATTATTGTTATCATCTAACTTGTTGGTTTTTACGCAAAATTAATGTAAAAGTTTAAAGATTCGACGTTTTTTGTGGTTTTTGCTGTAGAAACCATGCTTTACGAATACGTTTTCGGAGTAAAAACACTGAAAATCAATACAAAAGAACTACTTACCTTTTTAAAAATTGTACAATTTACTCATCCTTTTATTTAGAATAACCTATAATTTATCCCTTCATATTATTAAACTGATAATTCTTTACTTTTCTTCTTGATTAATGTTTTTTCTTTAAAGAATCTACTATATTTTTACAGAAAATTTTGAAATAAAATAATTATGGCAATAAAAAAACAATTTTTAAAAAGTAAACCAGTTTGTAAAGTAACTTTTACAGTGGATGCTGAAGAAGCAAAAAATGTAGCAGTAGTTGGTAGTTTTAATGAATGGAATTCTAAAGCTACTCCATTAAAAAAATTAAAGAACGGATCTTTTAAAGGAACTGTAGATTTAGATGCTGCAAATTCTTATGAATTTAGATATTTAGTAGATGGTGCTTATGTAAACGAACAAGAAGCAGATGGTCTTGCTTGGAACGATTTTGCTGGCGCAGAAAACAGTGTTATAACTGTATAATAAAATCATTATAAAAAAAGAGCTTTCTAAATTTATTAGAAAGCTCTTTTTTTATATCGCTACTTTTCCTTTAATGTGTGGATGAGGATTGTAATCTGTAAGCTCAAAATCTTCGAAATCGAAATCGAAAATACTTGTAATTTCTGGATTGATTTTCATTTTTGGTAAAGGTCTAATATCTCTAGACAATTGTAATTCTAATTGCTCTACGTGATTATTATAAATATGAGCGTCTCCAAAGGTGTGAATAAATTCTCCTGCTTCATAACCACAAACTTGTGCCATCATCATTGTAAATAATGCATAACTTGCAATGTTAAAAGGCACTCCTAAAAAGATATCTGCACTTCTTTGGTATAATTGGCAAGATAATTTACCATCTGCAACATAAAATTGAAAAAATGCATGACAAGGAGGTAATGCTGCTTTTCCATTCGCAACATTTTCTGAAAAGGAAACAGAATTATCTGGTAAAACTGAAGGATTCCAAGCAGAAACTAACATTCTTCTCGAATTCGGATTCTTTTTTAAAGTTGAAATCACTTCTTTTAATTGATCGATATCATCGCTATTCCAATTACGCCATTGATGTCCATAAACTGGACCTAAATCTCCATTTTCATCTGCCCATTCGTTCCAAATTCTTACACCATTTTCTTGCAAATATTTAATGTTTGTATCTCCTTTTATGAACCAAAGTAATTCGTAAACAATCGATTTTAAATGCAACTTTTTTGTGGTTACCATTGGAAAACCTTCACTTAAATCGAAACGCATTTGATGCCCAAAAACACTTTTTGTTCCAGTTCCTGTTCTATCTCCTTTTTCATTTCCGTTCTCTAAAACGTGTTTTACTAAATCGTGATATTGTTTCATATTTTCCAATCTTCAATCTCCCCTATTTCGTCTACGCTCAATGTAAACTCGGAAAGAAAAATTTGTATATTAATTTACTGTAAAATTAAGGAATGAAATAGTGATTTCAATATTTAGTAAAGTGATTTTATTAATAGGTTATTAACTATTTTAATAAACTTTTATTTTTAACTTAAGCGTCTCATTTATTCATTTTTGATTTTCTCAACTGGCTGAAAATAAAGGAATTCATTTATTGGTGCTATAATGTCCCAATGTTCAATAATTTTGTTGTTTTCTATTCTAAAAAAATCAAAAAAAGTTGTTTTTTCTTTGCCTACATAACCTTCAGTTGCACTTAACACAAAATTACCTTCTGCAATTACGTGATAATTGTGTTTAAACGTAATTGTATTACCTTGGAAACTCATTTTAACCATTGCCCATAAAAGCCCAGAAAGTCCATCACCAACATCTCTATTGTGTTGAATATATTTCTTAAAACTAAAAAATTTCATTGCACCACCTTCTTTTCTAATCATATTCTCTTTAATAAATTTATTAATGAGCGCACGATTAATATCAGTTTTTTCTAATTGAGTAGGAATTGTTGGCCCATCAATTTCTGAATGTTTATTTGGGTTTAGACCTATTGAATCATTTACATTACTCCAGTGTTGTTGAACTTTTTGCTCTTTGAAACGTAAAATGTCCCACCTAAACCTTAAAGTATCTCCTAACATTCTACTATGAACAGCAACTAAAGAATCATCTTGTATTATTCTAACTGGTTTCATTTTACTAAAACTACTATCTGAATTCCTTTTTTGAATAAAAGTTTTTTTATCTCCTTTCCAACTTTGGTCTAGACTGTAAAAGTTTGGACTTAATATGGAATCAAATACTAAATAATTTTCTTTTGCTGATGTTATAAAACGATAAGCTATTTTCTTTTCATTAGAAAGTTCAGAAATATAATCCACTGAAAGATTAGAAGGAGCATTGTAAACAACCTTCTTTGAGCAACCTATTAAGCTCACTAAACAAGTAATTGAAATTATAAAAACTATGTTTTTAAGTGTTATTAAATGTTTCATAATTACAAGTTTTATTGCTCTTTTAATACTGCTAGCTCTTTTTCTAAGGCTTCTGCTTTTTCCTTGTATTTTTGCATCGCTTTTTTCAATTGGCCAACTTTTTTTATTATTTCTTCATCTTGTAAAGCTTCATAAATTGTTTCTCCATTTATTTCTTTAATTTTTGATTTACTGCCACAAGTTGGGCATTTTGCTACTTTACTCATTTCTCCTATTTTTTACGGCTTATTAAAACCGCTTTATTATTAAATTTTGTTTGCAATTGGTACTTATCGTCTTTAGCTATAGTATTTAAAAAAGCTTTAACTTCTGTCATATCTGCATTGTCAACATAAATTATAGTGTTGCAGTGAAAATTAGGCTCAAGCATTTGAAATAATGGTAAATACAAATATTTCCAACCATCTAATAGTAGTAAATCTACTGGTTCTTTATGATTTTTCAAAGTTTCTATGGCATCTCCAATTCTAACTTCAATAAGATTATTTACACCTGCTTTTTTAAAATTTTCAATTGCTTTTTTAGCTTTAGACTCTAATAACTCTGTGGAAATAATATGACCATTTGTATCTAAAATACCTTGAGCTAAAAACAATGTAGATATTCCAAAAGAAGTACCAAACTCAATAATATTTTTAAAATTGTTTTCTTTTATGATTTGCACTAAATGTTCTCCTTGTTCTTTAGAAATAGAAAGGTATGCTTCTTCAAAATCAGTAGGTTTTATAGGTCTAAAAATACTCTTTGCAACTCCTTTCGCAATTTTAATTCGGTCGTATTTAGAATCGTTAAACAATTCATTTAAAGTGTTTGTTATTTTTTCTTTTTGCATCCTATTTTATTTTTTTGAGTTCAAGAAGTAATACCGTTTATTAATTCGATATTACTTCTATATGTTTTAATTTTGATAGAATAAATCGAACTTAAAAGTTAAACTTTCCGTTATTATTTTTTCTATCAGCTTCTGATAAAATAGTTTCAATGGTGTCCCAATGTTCTGCAATTTTTCCGTTTTCAATTCTAAATAAATCGTAAAATGATGTTGGTTTTCCAGCAAAAGTTCCTTCAGTTACAGAAAGAACAAAATTTCCTTCTCCTAAAATAATATGACTTTTCTCAAAAGTCATTATAATTCCTTGTTTTGCCATTTCTTCGATTGCTTTACCAAAGCCAGAAAGACCATCTCCAATCATAGAATTGTGTTGGATATAATTATCTCCATCAAAATAATTTGGCAGTTTATTAAACTCTCCATTAATTAAAACGGTGTTTACAAAATCTTTTACTAATGCTTTATTTGCTTCGGTTTTTTCTAAGTCTGTAACTTTTATAACTCCATCTATTTGTGTATGACCACTTGGATTTGCAGAAGCTAAATCTGAAAAATTATCCCAATGTTCAACTATTTGTCCATCTTTAAATTTAAAAATATCAAACCCAACTTTTGGCCCAAAAAAGTCATATTTAGTATGTGTAATCGAATAATCTCCATCTTGAAAAGAACGAACAACCTTTGCTTTAAATCCTCCTTCAGGTGCGTGATGCAAAACTTCTCCAAAACCTTCTAATCCATCTGCAACAGCAAGGTTGTGTTGCTTATAGTTAGTTGGGTTAATGTATGCTATTGTAGCTTTATTTCCAGTTTCTAAACTTGTAATTAATGCTACTGCTTTTTCTTTGTTTGATAATGCTGTTTTTGTTTCCATTTTTTCTGTGTTTTTATTATTATTTTTTTTGTCTTGGATGTTGCAAGCTGTTATTAAAAGAGCAACTGTAACAGTTGTAATTATTTGTTTCATTTTTGTTTGTTTTAATATGGTACAAAGATGAAGCAAGTACAACTTTTAGAAAAGATGAAAACGAGTGTTAAAATGGTTAAAGTTGAACCATTAGTCTTTTGAGAGTGATTTTAAGAATGATTTTGGGGTTAAACCTGTATTTTTCTTAAAATATTTGGTGAAATTTGTTGGGTCTTCGAAACCTAATTTATAAGCTAATTCAGAACTTGTAGTTGTTGAATTTATTAAATTTCTTTTTGCTTGAAGAATTATAAAATCATCAATCACGTTTTTGGCGGTTTTATTTATCAATTCTTTGCAAATAGTATTTAAGTGCTTGTAACTTATAGCCAGTTCTTTGGCGTAAAAATTAGCACTTCTGCTTTTGGTTAGATTTTTTTCAATAAGTGAAATAAAATTTTGATAAACAACTACTTTAGAAGCATCAGAAATATGAAAGGTTAGATTTTGTTTTAAATTTTCTGCTTTCGATATTAAAATGGTTAATAGTGAATTGATAATATTTTTATGATTAAATGATTGGGAATTGCCATATTCGTTTAACAATAAATTAAAATAATTTACAAATTCAGATTTTTTTGGAATTTGAAGAATTGGCGAAAATAACTCCGGATTAAAAAGTCTAAATACAAAGTCATTTGTTAAATTTAAAAAGCTATTTACAAAATATTCTTCTGTAAAAATGATACAATAACCATTTAGACCTTCTGAAAACTCAAAAGCATTCACTTGATCTTTGGTAAGATATACCAAACTGTTTTTTTGCACAGAATACCATTTAAAATCAATGAAATGTCTTCCAAAACCTTCTGTAAAAAAAATTAGATTGTAAAATTTTAGTTGATGTGGTAATTCAGGATTATGCTTGTGCTCGTTTTTGCTTTTAGCGATATCTTTAATCGGAACAATTTCAAAACCAAAATTATTGGTTGTTGAAGGATTAAATTCTATATGTGGTATCTCTTTGGTCAAATCACTAATAACTACAAAAGATTATTTTTCTTAAATTGAATACAACTAAAAACTCTAAAATAGTCAATTAAGAATTAATCGTTTTTTATAATTAAGAGCATCAAAATCTTACCCAATAATCATACCTGCAATTGTTGCAGACATTAGAGAAGCAATTGTACCACCAATTAATGCTTTCATTCCAAATTCTGATAATGTTTTTCGTTGCCCAGGAGCCAAAGAACCAATTCCTCCAATTTGTATTCCAATAGAAGCAAAATTTGCAAAACCACACAACATATAAGTTGCCATAATAATAGATTTATTAAATGTTAAATGAGTTGCATTAGCAGCGTTTTTTAATTCTGCCAATTGTATATACCCTACAAATTCACTAGCTGCTAATTTAATTCCTAACAATTGCCCCATTAAAGTCATATCTGTAGATGGAACACCAATTAACCACATTAATGGCGCGAAAATATAACCTAAAATAAATTCTATAGAAAGCGCTTTGTACGCAGTTGAGTTTGCTATAATTTCATTTAATGATGTGAATTTCCAACCAAAATATTCAATTCCATCAAAACCTCCTAAACCTCCCAAAACACCATTTATCATGGCAATAAAAGCAACAAAAACCAATAACATTGCTCCTACATTAAATGCCAATTTTAAACCTTCTGAAGTTCCGTTTGCTATTGCATCTAAAATATTAGAGCCTATTTTATCTTGAGATACATGTGCATCTGTATTTACTTTTTCTGTTTGAGGATATAATATTTTAGAAATAACAATTGCTCCTGGTGCAGCCATTACAGATGCAGCTAATAAATGTTTAGCATAAAAAAGTTTTAACGTCTCATCTGTGCCTCCTAAAAACCCAATGTATGCTGCTAAAACAGCTCCAGCAACAGTTGCCATTCCACCAATCATAACTAAAAGCATTTCAGATTTGTTCATCTTTTCTAAATATGCTTTAATTAAAAGTGGTGCTTCAGTTTGACCCAGAAATATGTTACCTGCAACAGATAAACTTTCTGCTCCAGAGATTTTTAAAACTTTGCTTAACGACCAAGCCATTACTTTTACCAATTTCTGTATTAAGCCTAAATAAAATAACAGCGATGTTAATGCAGAAAAGAAAATAATTGTTGGTAAAATTTGAAATGCAAAAATAAACCCAAAAGTATCCATATCTGTAATTAGACCTTCAAATAGAAACTTGCTTCCAGCTTGTGTAAAATCTAAAATACTTACAAACCCTTTACCTACAAATTCAAAAATAGCTTGAATAAAACCAATTTTTAAAACTCCAATTGCAATTAATAATTGAAAACAAATACCTAAACCTACAATTTTCCAATCAATTGCTTTTCTGTTGGCGCTAAATAAAAAGGCGATTATTAATAAAGAAAACATACCTAAAACACCTCTCCATAAGGTATTTATAGAAAAGCCTTCACTAGGCAGAATTTTATCAGAAACTTCAGAAACTGATTCTTTTACATCTGTTTCTAATAAATTTACTTTCTTCTGAGGAATTACAATTTTTGCATATTCTGGTGAAGATAATTTATATACGTTATCATTTTCAGACAGCGTTAAACTTGCATCATCAAAAGCAACAATATTATAGTATCTTACTGTATCTTTTGGTTCTTTAAAATTAAAAATAAGTAGGTTATTCTGACGAATATAATTTCCAGTTGCTTCTCTATTTTCTGAAGAAACTGCATATTTAAATTTGCCATCTTTTAAAGAAAAAACATCTCCTTCTTGTACTTCCGTAGTTGAAGTTCCATCTAATTTCTCAATAGAAGAAAAACTCCAATCTTGTTCTAAATCTTGAGAAAAAACAGCTATTGAAAGAAAACAAAAAGCAATTAAAAATATTTTTTTCATAATATATATCGGATTAAGAGCGTTTGCTAATTTCGTCTCTAATTTTAGCAGCAAGTTCGTAATTTTCGTTATTAACCGCTGTATCTAGTTGATTATTTAATTCTTCTAAAGACATTTCTGAAAAACCAGATTCTTTTTTTGTTATTATTTCTTCTAAATCTAAATCTTCTTCTTGTGATAAAGTTTCACCAAGAGAAAGCTCTTCTTCAATTTTTAGATAAATACCTGCTTTGTCTAAAATATTTTCATACGTATAAATTGGCGCTTGAAAACGTACAGCAATTGCAATTGCATCTGAAGTTCTGGTATCTATAGTTTCTTCTACTCCATCTCTTTCGCAAATTAAACTAGAAAAGAAAACTCCGTCTACTAATTTATGAATAATTACTTCTTTTACAGTAATTAAAAATCGGTCTGAAAATGTTTTGAATAAATCGTGTGTTAATGGTCTTGGAGGTCTAATTTCTTTTTCTAAAGCAATAGCTATAGATTGTGCCTCAAAAGCACCAATAATTATTGGTAAAGTTCTACTTCCTTCCATTTCGCTTAACACTAAAGCATAAGCTCCACTTTGTGTTTGACTGTAGGAAATTCCTTTTATAGTTAGTTTTATTAAACTCATATATCTTTCTGCAGATTACAAAAAAGTAATTTATTAAATTTCAATCTACTTTTTAGTGGGCACAATTTACTAAAAATAATATAGTGAAAATGGTTATTTTTTCTGAATTTATTAATTTATATGAACGAAAGCCCGCGTGAAGGATTGAAGCATTTGTTTGAGCTCTTTTATTTTGCTTTTTTTGAGCAAAATAAAAAGCGAGTGCTGAAAGCCTGACGAAATTATTTCTAGATAAAAATGATATAAATAAAAAACGAATCAAAAAAATTTATATTCTGATTCGTTTCTTAAAATTCTATTTCTAAATAATTTGGGCACGCCCAAAAAATATTATGAAGCTTTAAAAGCTTTTAACTTCTCTATTAATTTAGGTACAACCTCAAAAGCATCGCCAACAATTCCATAATCTGCCGCTTTAAAAAATGGCGCTTCTGGATCTGTATTTATAACAACTTTTACTTTTGAAGCGTTAATTCCTGCTAAATGCTGAATAGCACCTGAAATACCAATTGCAATGTATAAGTTTGAGGCAACTGGCTTTCCTGTTTGCCCAACATGTTCTCCATGAGGACGCCAACCTAAATCTGATACTGGTTTAGAACAAGCTGTTGCTGCGCCTAAAACGTCTGCTAATTCTTCTATCATTCCCCAGTTTTCTGGCCCTTTTAAACCTCTACCTGCAGAAACAACAATGTCTGCATCTGCAATTGTTACTTGACCTGTAACTTTTTCTACTTTTTCTGATTTTACACCAGATGCTGCTATTGTAGGGCTAAATTCTTCTGATGTTCCTGAAACTTCATTCTCATGAACGCCGAATGAATTTTTAGCAACTCCAATAATTTTTACATCTGTAGAAATTACTGTATTTGAAAATGCTTTGTTAGAAAATGCTTTTCTTTTAACAGTAAAAGGTGCTGTGCTTGATGGTGCTGCTACAACATTAGATGCGTAACCTGCATCTAAACTTACTGCAACTATTGGTGCTAAATACAAACCATCTATACTAGAATCTACAACAACAACTGTTGCATTTTCTGCTTTGGCTGCTTCACTTACTACTGATGCGTACGATTTTGCATTAAAAGTTTTTAGAGAATCATTAGATACTGTAATTACTTTTTCTGCACCGTATTTATATAATTCAGAAACATCTGCTGCATTTATAGTTAATGCAACTACATTGCTTCCTAATTGTTCTGCTACTTTTTTTCCGTAAGAAACTACTTCTAAAGCAGTTTTTTTAAATTTTCCGTCTGTTGAATCGGCAAAAACTAAAACTGACATATATTTTTATTTTAAATGTGTAATTGTTGAATTGTTAATCTGTGTAATTGTTAAACTGCAAACGTTTAAATTAATAAATGCTTAAACAGTTACACATTTTTAAATCACTTTTGCTTCGTTATGTAATAAGTTAATTAACTCATCTATATTGTCTGCATCTACTAATTTTACAGCTCCTTTTGGCGCTGGTTTTTCAAAAGATTGAATCGTTGTATTTGCATCTGTACTAGTTGCTTCTACAACTTGTAATGGTTTTTTACGAGCCATCATAATTCCTCTCATATTAGGAATTCTTAAATCAGACTCTTCTACAATTCCTTTTTGACCTGCAATTACAATTGGTAATGAAGAACTTAAAGTTTCACTTCCTCCATCTATTTCTCTTGTTGCAGAAACGTTTTCTCCATCTACTTCTAAACCTACACAACCATTTACAAAGTTGAAATCTGTTAAAGACGCTAACATTCCAGGAACCATTCCTCCATTATAATCGATAGATTCTCTTCCTGCTAAAACTAAATCGTAACCTCCGTTTTTTACAACTGCAGCCAATTCTTTTGCTACTAAAAAACCATCTGTTGGTTCTGTATTTACACGAATTGCATCATCTGCACCAATTGCCAAAGCTTTACGTAATGTTGGTTCTGCAGTTGCATTACCTACATTTACAACAGTTACAGTTGCGCCTTGTTTTTCTTTAAACCACATTGCTCTTGTTAGACTAAATTCGTCATAAGGATTAATTACAAACTGTACTCCATTTGTATCAAACTTTGTATCATTATCTGTAAAATTAATTTTTGAAGTGGTATCAGGCACATGACTAATACATACCAATATTTTCATAAATTCTATTTTTTAGTTCGTTTTATTGTCAGCGAAATTACGGCTTTTTTTTAAATTTACTATGCATGCATAGTAAATTTTTTAAAAAATTAACACTTTTCGAAAACGATTGCGAAATAAATAGCGAATATTTCTAACACTTTGTACAATTGTGTTTAAAAAAATGACAATTAATTCCTTACTTTTGCAAGTGAAAAATAACAATTACAATTTATCATAGATGAAGACAGTTCAATTCAGAGAAGCAATTTGCGAAGCAATGAGCGAAGAAATGCGCAGAGATGAAAGCATTTACTTAATGGGAGAAGAAGTTGCCGAATATAATGGTGCTTACAAAGCTAGTAAAGGAATGTTGGATGAATTTGGCGAAAAAAGAGTTATAGATACTCCAATTGCTGAATTAGGTTTTGCTGGTATAGCAATTGGTTCTGCCATGAACGGAAACAGACCTATTGTAGAATATATGACGTTTAACTTCTCGTTGGTAGGAATTGATCAAATTATAAATAATGCAGCTAAAATTAGACAAATGTCTGGTGGACAGTTTAATTGTCCAATCGTTTTTAGAGGCCCAACAGCTTCTGCTGGTCAATTAGGAGCAACACACTCACAAGCTTTCGAAAACTGGTTTGCAAATACTCCTGGTTTAAAAGTTATTGTACCATCTAACCCATATGATGCAAAAGGATTATTAAAAGCAGCCATTCGTGATGACGATCCAGTTATTTTTATGGAATCTGAACAAATGTATGGAGATAAGATGGAAATTCCTGAAGGAGAATATATCATTCCTATTGGAGTTGCAGATATTAAAAGAGAAGGTACAGATGTAACTATTGTTTCTTTTGGTAAAATTATTAAAGAAGCTTACAAAGCAGCTGATGAATTAGCTAAAGAAAATATTTCTGTAGAGATTATAGATTTAAGAACGGTTCGCCCAATGGATCATGATGCTATTTTAACTTCTGTAAAGAAAACAAATAGATTGGTTATTTTAGAAGAAGCATGGCCATTTGCTAGTGTATCTTCAGAAATTACATATAGAATTCAAGATCAAGCATTCGATTATTTAGATGCACCAATTAAGAGAATTACTACTGCAGATACACCTGCACCTTATTCTCCTGTTTTATTTGAAAAATGGATTCCTAATGCAAACGATGTTATAAAAGCTGTTAAAGAAGTAATGTATAAGAAATAGCTTTCAAATTTTTTTTTTTTAAAAGAATCCTATCCATTTTTGGTTAGGATTTTTTTTTTGAAGATAAATAATAGACGTTTCGAAATCAATTGCGTAAATTAATCAATATAAGACTATCATAGAATAGTATAGTTTCACTATTTTTGACCCCGAATTTAAACATGAAAAAAGATAACCATGAGCGAGCACAAAACAAAGACTTTTGATGTATTAATAGAAATCCCTAAAGGAAGCAGAAATAAATATGAATATGATTTTGAATTAAATAAAATTCGTTTCGACAGAATGCTATTTTCTTCAATGATGTATCCAGCAGATTATGGTTTTGTACCAGAAACTTTAGCTTTAGACGGAGATCCTTTAGATGTTTTAGTTTTAGGGCATGAACCAACTTTTCCAATGTGTGTTATTGAAGTAAAACCAATTGGTGTTTTTCATATGACTGATGAAAAAGGACCAGATGAAAAAGTTATTTGCGTTCCTGTTTCTGATCCTATTTGGAATAAGAAAAATGATTTATCAGATTTAAACCCTCATAGGTTAAAAGAAATTGAGCACTTTTTTAAAGTATATAAAGATTTAGAAAAGAAAAAAGTAGATGTTGGTGGATGGGGTAATGCAGATGAAGCATGTAAAATTTTTAAAGATTGTGTTCAAAGATATGAGAATAGTGAGCATAAAAAGAACGGTAATTTTACTATTTAGACAGTAAAAGTCTTAAAATATTATCAACCTCTTAAAATTAAACATTTTAAGAGGTTTTTTATTTCACTTTGATTTTCTTACTTTTACCGCCGTTTTAAACTAATCAAATTAAATAAATATATGGAATCATTAATGATTTGGATGCCAATTGCAATGGCTATTTTAGGTTTAATCTACATGTGGATTAAACAATCTTGGGTAATGAAACAAGATGCAGGTGATGGTAAAATGAAAGAAATTTCTGATTACATCTATGAAGGAGCCTTGGCTTTCTTAAGTGCAGAATATAAATTGCTTGCAATTTTTGTAGTTATTGTAAGTGTTGCACTTGCTGCAGTGTCTTTTATTGTACCAACAACACACATTCTAATTGTTGTTGCTTTTATTTTTGGAGCTGTTTTTTCTGCTTTTGCAGGAAATATAGGAATGAAAATAGCTACTAAAACAAATGTAAGAACTACTCAAGCTGCAAAAACAAGTTTACCAAATGCTTTAAAAGTATCTTTTGGTGGAGGAACAGTTATGGGACTTGGAGTTGCTGGTTTAGCCGTATTAGGCTTAACATCGTTTTTTATCTTTTTCTTCTGGTATTTTATGGGAAGTGAATGGACTTCTACAATGGATATGACAATAGTTCTTGAAACTTTAGCAGGTTTTTCTTTAGGTGCTGAATCTATTGCTCTTTTTGCAAGAGTTGGTGGAGGAATCTATACAAAAGCAGCAGATGTTGGTGCAGATTTAGTTGGTAAAGTAGAAGCAGGTATTCCTGAAGATGATCCAAGAAACCCTGCTACAATTGCAGATAATGTTGGAGACAATGTTGGTGATGTTGCTGGTATGGGAGCAGATTTATTTGGTTCTTACGTTGCAACTGTTTTAGCTGCAATGGTTTTAGGTAATTATGTAATTAAAGATATGGGAGGAAGTATTTCTGACGCATTTGGCGGAATTGGACCAATACTTTTACCAATGGCAATTGCTGGTGCTGGAATTATTATTTCTATTATTGGAACTTTATTAGTTAAAATTAAAGATAATAGCGCAAAAGAATCTCAAGTAATGGGAGCTTTAAATAAAGGAAACTGGACTTCTATCGTATTAGTTGCACTTTCTTGTTATGGGTTAGTAACTTGGATGTTACCAGAAACTATGACAATGGAATTTTTTGGTGAAGGATTACAAGAAATTTCATCATTAAGAGTTTTCGGCGCAACAATTGTTGGATTAATTGTTGGAGCTGTAATTTCTTCAGTAACGGAATATTATACAGGTTTAGGTAAAAAACCAATCTTAAAAATCGTTCAACAATCGTCAACTGGAGCAGGAACAAACATTATTGCTGGTTTAGCTACTGGTATGATTTCTACTTTTCCATCAGTATTACTATTTGCTGGTGCAATTTGGGCTTCTTATGCTTTTGCAGGTTTTTACGGAGTTTCATTAGCTGCTTCTGCAATGATGGCAACAACAGCTATGCAATTAGCAATTGATGCTTTTGGACCAATATCAGACAACGCTGGTGGTATCGCAGAAATGAGCGAACAAGAACCAATTGTTAGAGAAAGAACAGATATTTTAGATTCAGTTGGTAATACAACTGCTGCAACAGGAAAAGGTTTTGCAATCGCTTCTGCTGCATTAACATCTTTAGCTTTATTTGCAGCTTACGTTACTTTTACAGGAATTGATGGTATTAATATCTTTAAAGCACCAGTTTTAGCAATGTTATTTGTTGGTGGAATGGTACCAGTTGTATTTTCTGCTTTGGCAATGAATGCTGTTGGAAAAGCTGCTATGGAAATGGTACAAGAAGTTAGACGTCAGTTTAGAGATATTCCTGGAATTATGGAAGGAACTGGAAAACCAGAATATGATAAATGTGTAGCAATTTCTACTGAAGCTTCTTTAAGAGAAATGATGTTACCTGGTTTATTAACTATAGGTTTCCCATTAATTATTGCTTTTGCTCCTTTAGCATTTGGAATGGATAAATTAGCTATCGCTGAAATGTTAGGTGGTTATATGGCTGGTGTTACAGTTTCTGGTGTTCTTTGGGCAATTTTCCAAAACAATGCAGGTGGAGCTTGGGATAATGCAAAAAAATCTTTTGAAGCTGGTGTAGAAATTGATGGAGAAATGACATACAAAGGTTCTGAAGCTCACAAAGCTGCCGTAACTGGAGATACTGTTGGAGATCCTTTTAAAGATACTTCTGGACCATCAATGAACATTTTAATTAAACTTACATGTTTAATTGGTTTGGTAATTGCACCTATTTTAGGTGGACATGCTATTGAAGAAAAGCGCACTGAAACCATAGAAGTAGAATTGATAAAAAATAATACAACTGCGCCCACTAAAGAAGTTGCTAAAGTTGAATTAAAAAGTAAAAACTTCGAAATTAAAAGAGATGTTACTATTGAAGTAAATCCTGATAATGAAAGTCTTGCTCAAGCAACTGTAGTAATTACCAAAATGATTGATGGTAAAGAAGTTGTTGTAACAAAAAAAATTGAAGGAACTTTAAAAGAAGTTGAAAAGAAAGCTGAAGAGATTCAGTAATAATTCTAGATAATATATTTTAAAAAGCCACAATTTATTGTGGCTTTTTTTTATGCTTTTAGTATCTTGTAAATAAAAAAAATGGGTTTATTTAGTAAAGATTCTCTACAAGTTATTGTGTTTCAAAGTTATGGCACAAATAACCATTTTTACTCAAGGGGAAGAGCTTTAGAGGATGAAAAAATAAATTTAAAAAGCAGTAATTTTTTTAAACTAATTCTAAATTCTTGGAAACGTTTTGAAACTGATGAAATAAAAAATACAGCTCTAACAATTACATTTTCTAACAATTATAAAATAAATACTAAAACTGACAATAAAGGCTATTTTATTGTTGATGAGAAAATAGAAAACCTTACTAATTTAACAAACAATGAAGATTGGCTTCACTTTACAGTTTCATATACAAATACAAATGTAGGTAGAGCAATAAATAACAAAAACAGATTTCCTGGAGAGTTGTTAATTCCTTCTAACAAAGTAGAATTTGGTGTTATTAGCGATATAGATGATACTATTTTACACACAGGAGTTGTATCAAAATTAAAATGGAGACTTCTTATTAATACCTTTTTTAAATCACCAGAAAAAAGAAAAGCATTAGAGGGTACTTCAGAATTTTATAGTTTATTGCATTTAGGAAAATCTGGTAAAAATGCTAATCCTATATTTTATGTGAGTCATAGCCCTTGGAATCTATATAAATATTTAGAGGTTTTTTTAAAGAAAAACAACTTTCCTAAAGGTGCAATTCTTTTAAGAACTGCTAGTAACATATTCAAAAAGAAGTCTTCGGCAGAGAAACCTCAAAAACAAAAAGAGATTGTGAATATTTTAAAAACATATCCTCATTTAAATTTTATTTTAATTGGTGATGCTGGAGAAAAAGATGCAGATATTTATATGGAAGTTGTTTCTAATTACCCTAATAGAATTAAAGCAATTTATTTAAGAAGTGTAAAAAGCTCTAAAAGGATGAATAGAATTAAGAATCTGATTAAAAATTACACTGAAACTTCTTTTTTATTGGTAGATTCTAGTAAAGAGGCTATTAAACATGCAAAAGAAAACGGATTTATAAGAGCATAAAAAAAACTACTTAAAAATAGTTTTCAAGTAGTTTATATATTTTATTCTTCTAGTAATCTATATTTTTTTTCTTCCACTGATAAGTGATAATAAGAAAAGAATAATAAATACAACAAAGATAATTTTAGCAATTCCGGCTGCAGCTCCTGCAATTCCTCCAAATCCTAAAACCCCTGCTATTAATGCGATTATTATAAATGTAATTGTCCAACGTAACATAGTTTAAGTTTTTAATGGTTAATAATTAAATAGTTTAATTAACTATTTCTTACACTACAAATTTAAAGACTTTATAGAAATCTATTTAACTCGTATACATTACTTTTTGACTCAAATAAAGTGATTTACATAAAAAAGCTGCCTTAAAAGACAGCTTTTCATTAATCAACCAACCAAAAAATCTCTAGTGAATATCCTCTAAAGATTTAATATTATATAAGCCGTTCTCAATTTTATTTTTTTGAGACTCTAGTAAAGATTTTGTACTAGAAGGTAAACTAGTTTCACTAATTACTTCTTCATATTCTTTTACGGCTGTTTTTTCTCCTCTAATTGCTTCTTCTAACATAGACTCTTCATCATCTAAAGAGAACAATGCTTTTATATCCATCCAAGCTCTGTGTGCAGAACCTGCAACGCTTCCTCCTTTATCTATTTCTTGATTATAAGTTCTAATTTCTTCTTTTAGTTCATGACCAAAAGAATATCTTTCTTGAGCTTTGGACTTAAAATAATTTTTTAACGCTTGATTCTCTATGTTATCAGCAGCTTTTTTAAATCCTTTTTCTGCATCATAGGTTTTTTCTAAAAGTTCGTTTAGTTTCTCTCCTACTTCTTCTGTGTAAGTACTCATTTTATTACTATTTTAAGTGAACGTTTATTTGTTTTATAGATGTCAAACGATTTACATCTTTAATTTTAAGTAACTTGTTTAAAATTTAAATACTGTTAACAGTAAACCCTTTTCTTTAATTCATAAGACTAGTAGTTTTACTTCTTTGATTTGCATTATTATTATAAATTATCATTCATGTGTTTTGTATAACTTTTTGCCAAAGTTTCTTTCTGGCTTTCATTAAATACTTTTCCTGCTAACTGAAAAAACTTATGCTCTTCATCTTCTAAATGATGTTCTACTTTCTCTTGCAATTGCTTTGCTATTT
Source organism: Polaribacter pectinis (assembly GCF_014352875.1). Classification (NCBI taxonomy): domain Bacteria; kingdom Pseudomonadati; phylum Bacteroidota; class Flavobacteriia; order Flavobacteriales; family Flavobacteriaceae; genus Polaribacter; species Polaribacter pectinis. The sequence continues at coordinate 55,869 of NZ_CP060695.1, read as the reverse complement.
TTAACCAAGCAGAAGAGTCATAACCTGTTTCTTCTAATTTTTCTATTAATTCATCTATTTCATGATGCTCTGCAATACCATGCCTCGCTTTTTCTTGCATCATGTCATTACTAATCAAAGGTTTGTAAAAGTGTCTTTCTTCTGCATTTGCATGAACTTCTAACTCGTTTTTTAATTCTTTAAAGAGTGTATTTCTTTTTTCTGTATCACCAGAAGTTTCTACAAGTTTGCTTAATAAACTTCTTTGTTTATCATGATCTTTTCTTATTTCTTCAAAAATGTTCATTTCTTTATATTTAATATTTACACTCAAAATTACTAATAGATGAACATCTTATTTTGCTCAATAGGTAGAATTCTTAACTTATATAATAATTTTTAAACTATATTTACTTTTAGTTTAATAGCTTATTTTTTGTTTATTAATATAATTTTCCTCCATGATAGAAATTGAAATAGTTGCTGATAGTGATAAAGATTTATTAGAACAAATTAGAGAGAATATTGGAGGAACAATAACCAGTAATTGGAGTGAATGCATTCTTGAAATTAACAATGAATATGCTACAGGAAAAATGAGGTTTATTCCTTTTGATTGGGGAGTAAATTTATTAGATTTTGATATTACACTCCACAAAGAATTTATTTTTAAAATACAAGCTGTACCAGAATACAATCCTTTACGTTTCTTGTATCCTTCAGTAGGTAACATAAAACATAGATTTGGTGTTGAAAAAACAGAACATAAAGTAGAGCAATTTCAATCTTTAATATTCACAAATAAAACTAGTGGATATAACTATTTGCATTTTCCTAAAAATGAACCTTTAGAAATAAACCTTATTGAAATTGTAAGAAAGAAATTTTTAAAGAAAAGGACTACAAATGTGTCTACTTTAAACAAAAAATTACACGAAGTTTTTGTTGATACTGATCATGATTACAGATTTGCCAATTACGGAACAATGAATCTAAAAATGGCAGATCTTATTAAAAGACTAAAAAAAGTTAAGGGTAAAGGCATGTTGCGTATTCTTAAAGTTGAGGCAAAAGTTTACGAAATATTATCTGTACACATACAACAACACAATAGGCTTTTAGAGGGTGTTCCGTTACCAACTTCTTTAATTAAAAGTGAGTTAAAAACGGTTCGTAAATTTGGAAATAGTATCGTGAAAAATCCTGCTAAAGAATACACATTAGAAAAACTTTCTACAGAATCTGGATTAACACAAGCTAAATTACAAGATGGTTTTAGGTTTTTATATAACAGAACTGTTACTGAATATATAAGACATATTCGTTTAGAGTCAGCAAGAGATTTGTTAAAAAATACAGATTTAAATGTTTCTCAAATTGTATATAGTATTGGTTTTAGCAGCAGAAGTTATTTTTCTAAAATATTCAAAGAAAAGTACGACATAAGTCCAAATGAATTTAAAAAGAAAGCGTTGGTAGTTTCTTAAAAAACAAAAAAAAGCCTTGATATTATAAAATACCAAGGCTATTAATCAACCAACCATTATAACACTGTTTCTAAAAACAGCGCTACAATTTTATTTAAATATTTTTTTTACCAATAGCAAAACTCCGTATTTACTTGCAAATTTAAAAACGCTTTGCAACATACTCAATGGCCTTAAGCTTTCTTCAAAATCGCTTTTTACAATTTTAAGTTCTTCTAAAGCTATTTTTCTTTCTAATGATAGTTTTTTTAAGTCTCTATCTATTTCTTCAAAGTTTTGATAATTTTTCATCTTTTTAATTTCCTTAAAACTGATTAATTAAAAAATTTCTTGGACATTTTAGAAACAACTTTTCTATCGAAAGACTTCCTAAAAGCCAAAAGCAACAAAGAAAAAATTATTATACATAACCCTACGCACAAATACCCTAAAGCCATATTGTCTAAATATTCACCCAAAGCTATTGCTCCAGAAAAAGCTACGAAAATAAATCCCAAAGACACCAAACCACCTATTACTAATAGTTTAGCGAACATAGCAATAGATAAAGTTGTTAGTTGAAACGCCTTTAACTTTGTATATTCATAAGATTTAGAAACAAATTCTTTACTTGCATCTGTACCTTTGTCTGCAGAATTACTAAAATTTTCGAATATGCTCATGTATTAGACTGTTTTTTGTAATTTTTTATTTTTATCTTTTAATTCTTTCAATTTTTTCTCTAAAGTAGTAATTACATCTTCTGCCTTATGGCTTACATTAGAAACTACACTCTCTAATTGTGTGTCTAAACTTTCTTTTTTATCTACCATTGTAGAAGAAACTTGATCTTTTAATTCTACTGCTCTTTCTGCAATTTTATCTTTTGCTGCTAAAGCTTCATCAGAAATTCTTTGTCTTGTGTTTATACCTTTATCAGGTGCAAATAAAATTCCTAAAGTTGCTCCTATTACTGTTCCTGCTAATAATCCTACTACTGTGTTACTGCTATTACTCATCTCTTTATTTTTAGTGATTAAACTTAAATTCTAAAGTACTAAATTAAGTACAGTACAAATATAAGCTTATTATGAAATAGTACTTGACTCAAAAAAAACAAATCTTGACTCAAATACTTTTTATTATAAATTTTAGTTTCTGATGTGTTGTTTTTTGAGCTAATTTATTAATAGCATATCCTGTGAGTTGTAGAACTCTTGGGTAACCACCAGTAACTTGGCAATCTCGCATTAAAACAATTAATTTCCCAGAAGGTGTTAATTGAACTGTACCTGGCAAAACTGCTGATGTTAAAATTGAAGGAATGTTGTTCTCAATTAACTCATTTAAACGAATTCCCATTCTATTATTATCGTTAGAAATTGTAAAAATATTTTCTAATAATTGTTCTTTTTGATGATCTTTTAACAACTCAAATTCTGGTCCTTCGTAACAATATATATCTTCTGAATTAAAATGTGTTTCTTTTATTTTTATTGCTGAATTTGATGTTTCTAAACCGCTTTTAAAAGTCGTAATTGGTAAAATATCTCCTTTCTTTATAATGATTTGGTTTGTTATATTTTGATAAAAACTTCTACTTCCTAAAACTTTTTTCGTTAAAAAACCATCTTTTACTGCCAAGTAACATCTTGCTCCAAAATTTATTTTTCCAAAACTTAAAACGTCTTTTGTATTGATTTTTATTCTTGAATTTAGTTGAATTGGCTTGTTATTTATTGTTGCTGAAAAATCGCCACCAGAAACACAAATAATAGTTTCTACTAAAAATTCTAATTTACAACCACCAAAAGTAATTTCTAAAAGTGCGTCTTCTAAAGAATTATTTAAAATACTATTTGCTACGTCTGCAGCATAACTATCCATAACCCCAGAAACAGGAACGCCATTTTGCGCAAAACCAACTCTACCTCTATCTTGTATTGAGGTATAAAAACCTGCTTTTAAAACTCTAATCATTTAGCAAAGTTTTAAAGATTATATAGTTGTTTTCTGCAATTTCTTTTTCAGTTTGATAAAACTCTTCTAAAGAAATTGGTTTGAATTTTATTTTATCGCCAGCTTTTGCAAAACACGGATTATCGTTTTTTATGTTGAAAAAATGAATAGGAGTTCTTCCAATAATATTCCAACCTCCAGCAGATACTTCTGGATAAACACCTGTTTGTTTTCCACCAATTGCAAGGGCTCCTTTTGCTACTTTTAATCTTGGATTGGGTTTTCTATCGAAATGTAATTGTGAATCTAACCCTCCTAAATAAAGAAAACCTGGTAAAAAACCTATAAAGAAAACTGTGTATATTTTTTCTGAATGTAATTTAATTATTTCTTCAATGGTAAGGTTTGATTTTTCGGATATTTCTTTTAAATCAATCCCGAATTCTAAATCGTAACAAACAGGAACTTCCCAGAGAAATTTTTCTGTTTTTTGAAGTTTAAAATCTTGTTTATAAATTGATTTTAAACTTTCAACTTCATCAGAATAATTAGATATTTCATTTGTATATTTTAAAGTTAAAGAATTGTAACCTATTATAAAATCTGCAACTACTATTGATTTTTCTTTTTGAATTTTCTCTTTAAATAGGATAATATCATTCAGAATTTCTTCATCTATAATTGCTTGCCATTCAATTAAAATCGATGCATTTCCAAAAGGTTTGTATGTTGGTTTTTTATGCAATTTTAATTCCTTCTTTTTTTAGTTTTTCGAATAAGTATTCTAATATTGAAACTGCATTTTTATTATCTCCATGAATACAAAAAGTATCTGCTTTTATAGTTTTAAGTTCTCCTGAAATGGTTTTTACCTTTCCTTTATACATTGACAAAACATGCTTAAAAACGTCTTCTTTATCAGTAATTAAAGCATTTTCTTTGTTTCTTGAAACCAAAGTTAAATCGTTATTGTAATTTCTATCCGAAAAAACTTCATACTTTATTTTTATGCTTTTTTCAATCGCTAACTTTTCAATAACTGAATTATAAGGGACATATAAAAAAACATCTTTACTATATTTTTGAATAGATTTCAAAAAAACTTTAGCAACTTTTTCATCAACAGCAATTAAATTATACAAAGCTCCATGAGGTTTTATGTGATGTAGTTTTTCATCAACCAAAGCCAACCTATTTATAAATAATTTTAATTGATTTTCGATACTTTTTTGAAGCGCTTCATGGGAAATGTTCATTACTTTTCTTCCGAAGTTTTTTGTGTCAGGAAAAGATGGATGTGCTCCAATTAATACCTTATTTTCGATTGCTAATTGTATGGTTTTATCGATTGTTTCTGCATTTCCAAAATGACCTCCACAAGCAATATTGCAAGACGAAATATGTGGCATTAATAAATGCTCATTTTCAATTCCTTCTCCAACATCACAATTTATATCGATTTTCATTTTAAATAAGATTAAAGACTTTTAAGATACCTTTTGCTCCTAAAAATATGGTAATTGCTAAAATTACAAAACCGATAATATTCTGCGTTTTAGAATTTATATAATTGCCTAAAACAGATTTTTTATTCATAATCCACAATAAAATTCCTGCAATTACTGGTAACAACATTCCGTTTGCAACTTGCGCAAACTTTATAATATCTATTGGTTTTATTCCGATTGAAGAAAAGAAAACTCCTAAAACTAAAATGATAATCCAAACGCTTCTAAATTTCCTGGATTTTAAACCTCCACTCCAACCTAAACAACCTTTGGCAACATAAGCAGCAGCTAAAGGTGCTGTAATTGCAGATGTTATTCCTGCTGCAAATAAACCCAAAGCCAAAAAATACTTTGCAAATTCGCCATACAAAGGCGCCAAACCTTTTGCCAAATCTGCTGCGTTTGTTATCTCGCCAAATGGAATTGCAGCTGCAGAAACAATAATTGCCATAGAAACCAAGCCTCCTAAAATAATAGAAATGATGGTATCTTTTCTTGCCAATTTTAAATCTTCGGTTTTATTCCACCTTTCTTTTACTAAAGAAGCGTGTAAAAACAAATTATAAGGCACAACAGTTGTACCAATTAAACCAATAACTGTTAGTAAACTTTTCTCTGGAAATCTCGGAATAAAGAGTCCTTTTAAGATTTCTAAAATGTCTGGTTTTGTAACTATTGCAGTTATTAAAAAGGAAACACTCATCACTAAAACAAGTGTTACCAATGCTTTTTCAAGAAACTTATAATTTCCAATATATAAAAGCACAAATGCAATTACACCAATTACAGAACTCATTAAATTGATAGAAATATCGCCAAAATTTAAAATCGATTTTCCAAAAATAGTTTCCAATCCTAAAATTCCTCCACTGATATTTCCTGCTTCATAAGATGCATTTCCAACCACAATTGCAGCTAAAATTAACAGCGTTACAAAGTGTTTTAAAAAAGGAATTTTAATTTCTTCCCTAATAACTTCAGACAATCCTTTTTGAGAAATAATACCCAATCTTGCTGCCATTTCTTGTAAAAAAATGGTTGCAATAATAGACAACAACATTGCCCACAATAAATTGAATCCGAAATTTACACCAGCCAAAGTACAAATTGTAACAGTTCCTGGGCCAATAAAAGCGGCTGCCACTAAAGTTCCTGGACCAATGTTTTTAAACCAATTTTTTATCATAAATTATAAAGTTGATTAAATATACTCTAAAAATAAAAAAACACCTCAAAATGAGGTGTTTTAATGAGGGAAAATAAAGATTTTCTATTAAAAAGCATAACGTTGAGGACCTCCTCTACGAATATCTTCGCTTGCTATTTCTTCAAATTGTGTAAAATTATGTCTAAAAGCATTCGATAATTTAAATGCTGTTTTATAATATGCTTCATCATCATTCCAAGTGGCTCTTGGACTTAATAATTCTGTTGGAACTCCTGGACATGTTCTTGGTTGTGCAACTCCGAAAACAGAATGAATATGATAATCTTCGTATCTATAGCTTCCTAAATCTCCATTTAAAACAGCAGTAATCATTGCTCTTGTATATTTTAAAGGCATTCTTCTACCAACTCCATATTGGCCTCCAGACCAACCTGTATTAATCAACCAAACATTTACTCCAGCATCTTTCATCTTTTTGCTTAACATTTCTGCATATCTTGTAGGATGTAAAGGCATAAAAGGTGCTCCAAAACACGCAGAAAAACTTGGTGTTGGTTCTGTAACTCCTGCTTCTGTTCCTGCAACTTTTGCTGTATAACCAGAAATAAAATGGTATGCTGCTTGGTTTGGCGTTAACTTCGAAATTGGAGGCAAAACTCCAAAAGCATCTGCAGTTAAAAAGAAAATATTCTTTGGATTTTTACCAATTGATGGTTCTTTAATATTATCTATATGATAAATTGGGTAACTAACTCTTGTATTTTGTGTAATTGAAGTATCTGCAAAATCGATAACTCCTTTATCATCCATCACAACATTTTCGAGAATTGCTCCTTTTTTAATGGCTCCAAAAATTTCTGGTTCTTGTTCTTCCGATAAATTAATCACTTTTGCATAACAACCACCTTCAAAATTAAAAACAGTGTTTTCTGCAGTCCAACCATGTTCATCATCACCAATTAAACTTCTGTTTGGATCTGTAGATAATGTAGTTTTTCCAGTTCCAGAAAGTCCGAAAAAGATAGCAGTATCTCCATCTTTACCAACGTTTGCAGAACAATGCATTGGTAATGTATTTTTGAATACTGGAAGTATAAAATTCAACGCAGAAAAAATTCCTTTTTTGATTTCACCAGTATAACCAGTTCCACCAATTAAAGCTATTTTTTTTGTAAAATTTAAAATTGCAAAGTTATGTTGGCGAGTTCCATCTACTTCAGGATCTGCCATAAAACCTGGTGCGTTTACAACTGTCCATTCTGGAGAAAAATCTTTTAATTCTTCTGCAGTTGGTCGCAAAAACATATTGTAAGCAAACATATTGCTCCAAGGATATTCGTTTACAACCCTAATATTTAATTTATAATTTTTATCTGCACAAGCATACGAATCTCTTACAAAGATTTCTTTTCCTGATAAATAATCTGTCACTTTATTATAAAGCGCATCAAATTTATCTGAATCGAAAGGAAGGTTGATGTTACTCCACCAAACTTCATCTTTTGAAACGTCGTCTTTTACAATAAAACGATCTTTTGGAGATCGCCCTGTAAACTCACCTGTGTTTACGGCAATTGCTCCTAAAGAAGATGCTACTCCTTGTTTTTTTTCTAAAGTTTCGTTGTGTAATTCGTCTGAAGAAAGTTGATAACGAATTGTTGCATTTTTGATTCCTAGACTATTTAACGAAATCGATTTCGTATTTGTATCTACCATATCAATATTTTTTTGTTTTTAGTGTCTTGCAAAATTAAGCATTATTTTAAAACAGACTTCTTTTTAATTAAAAAATATCAAAATTTTATAATTTTCTACTTTTTTTTATGAATATCGCAATCATGGAAACCCAACCTATGATTAGAAAAAGACCACCTAAAGGCGTTACAAACCAAATCGATTTTGCTGAAACACTTGTTAATTGAATTAGATAAATAGAACCAGAGAAAAGTAAGATTCCAATAAAAAATAAATAGCTAATTGTGTTTTTTTGTTTTGATGAAAACCCTTCGTACATATTTACAATTAATAACACAATTACATGATACATTTGATAACGAACTGCTGTTTCGAAACTCAATAATTGATCTGCAGTTAATGTTTCTTTTAAAGCATGTGCCCCAAAAGCCCCCAAAATAATTGCCAACATTCCTAAAAAACAAGTGAAAATAATATTTTTAAACATTTTTAATGGTTTTTGTTAAATTTTAAACAATTAATGTATCTTCGTAAGAACACAAAAATACATCTTTTCATTTATGAAAAACATATTAATTATTGGTGCAGGTAAATCGAGTTCTTCTCTTATAAAATACCTTTTAGATAAATCTGAAGTAGAAAATCTGTTTTTAACTATTGGAGATATTTCAATTGATAACGCAACTAAATTAATCAATAATCATAAAAATGCGACTGCCATTATTTTTGATGTTTTTGATGAAAACCAGCGTGTAAAAGAGATTCAAAAATCTGATATTGTGGTTTCTATGTTGCCTGCAAGATTTCATATTGAGGTTGCTAAAGACTGTGTAAAATACAGTAAAAACATGGTTACTGCATCTTATGTTTCCAATGAAATGAAAGCTTTAGATACGCAAGTAAAAGAAAAAGGGCTCGTTTTTATGAATGAAATTGGTGTAGATCCAGGTTTAGATCATATGAGTGCCATGCAAATTATTGACAGCATTAGAGAAAAAAATGCAAAAATGTTATTGTTTGAATCTTTTACAGGTGGTTTGGTTGCACCAGAAAGCGATAACAATCTTTGGAATTATAAATTTACTTGGAACCCAAGAAACGTCGTTTTAGCAGGTCAAGGAGGAGCTGCAATGTTTATTCAAGAGGGAACTTATAAATACATTCCTTATCATAAATTGTTTCGAAGAACAGAATTTTTAAAAATAAACAACACCAAGTTTGAAGCCTATGCAAATAGAGATTCTTTAAAATATAGAAGTGTTTATGGTTTAGAAAAAATTCCTACAATGTACAGAGGAACTATTAGAAAAGTGGGTTTTTCGAGAGCTTGGAATATTTTTGTTCAGTTAGGCATGACAGATGATTCTTACATAATTGAAGATTCTGAAAACATGAGTTACAGAGATTTTGTTAATTTATTTTTGGCCTATTCTCCCTCTGATTCTGTGGAATTAAAACTACGTTCTTATCTAAAAATAGATCAAGATGATATTATGTGGGAAAAATTAATTGAACTTGATATTTTTAATCCTAAGAAAAAAATAGGCATTAAAAATGCAACGCCCGCAAAAATGTTACAACGTATTTTAGAAGATTCTTGGACGTTACAAGAACATGATAAAGATATGATTGTAATGCAACATTTGTTTGGTTATGAAATTGATGGCGAAAAGCATCAAATTGAGAGTAGTTTAGTTGTTCTTGGAGAAAATCAAACGTATACAGCAATGGCTAAAACTGTTGGTTTACCTGTTGCAATTGCTACTTTAAAAATATTAAAAGGAGAAATAAAAACACCTGGAGTTCAAATTCCTATTTCTAAAGAAGTGTATGAACCAATTTTAAAAGAATTAGAAAAATATGGAATTAAATTTATTGAAAAAGAAACCACTTATTTAGGATACAATCCTAATAACGTAATTGGGTAATTACATTTTCAAATAAAAATCTTTTACCAAATTAATATATTGTTCTGTGTATTGATGACGACCAGTTTCTATAATTAAATTTTCTTTTTTTATTTCTTTTTGCTCAAATGAAAACTCTAACAAACTTCTTTTAATTTCTGATGTTTCATTTCCTTGAACTCGACAAACTCTATTTAAAAATAAGTTATTTTCTTTGGCTAAATTGATAAAACTAACTTCTTCTTTAAAAGGAATAATGGTTGCAAAAGTTCCGTTTTCTGATAAAATTTTAGCAACTCCAATAATTAATTCTTCAAAAGATAAAGACGAAGTAAAACGTGCTTTGTTTCTTGATTCGTTTTCTGTTTCAAAATCGTCATTATAAAAAGGCGGATTCGTTATAATTAAATCGTAGGTTTCTTCTTCCACCGAAATTTCTTCAGCAAATTCTTGAAAAGTTGCATTGTAACAATACAAACGATCTCCCCAATCCGATTGCTCAAAATTCTCTACAGATTGTTCATACGCATTTTCATCAACCTCAACAGCATCAATTGTCATAGCATCCGAACGTTGTGCAATCATTAAAGAAATTACTCCTGTTCCAGAACCAATATCTAAAATTGTATCAGGATACTTATCTACAGCACACCAAGCACCTAATAAAACGCCATCTGTACCAATTTTCATAGCAGTTTTATCTTGATTGATAGTAAATTCTTTAAACTTGAAAATTGAACTCAAAATTAAATATTATTTTAAATGAAAAATTCTGCGTTATATCTCGCAGAATTTTGTTTAGTTTTCTTTGCAGAAAGGAAGGGATTCGAACCCTCGATACGTTGCCGTATACACGCTTTCCAAGCGTGCGCCTTAAGCCGCTCGGCCACCTTTCTATAAATAAAGTTCTATTAATCCATCTGGAGTTTCAACCTCTATTCTTTTGTTTTCTCTGTCTACTTTTTTAATAAAATCATCTACCATAGGAATAAAAATTTCACTTCCTTCTCTATCGATTTCAAAAAGTGGTTGTGCAGCTTTATCGTTTATATGAACAATTTGCCCGACTTCGCCAAAATTAGCGTCAACTACAGTAAAACCGATAACTTCATGGAAATAAAATTTATCTCCAGTAAGTTCTGGCAACATTGTAGAAGGTAAATAAACACTACTTTTTAAAATAGCATCTGCTTCTTCTTCAGAGTACACATCTTCAAACTGAACACGTAACTGATTTCCTTTATGAAGCGAACTTTTTTCAATAAAAAATGGAACCAAATTTGCGCCAAATTCGACGTAAACTGATTCCATTTCTGTGTACAACTCAGGTTCGTCTGTATCTAATTTGATAACAACTTCACCTTTAAAACTATATTTTGTAACAATTCTGCCTAAATAAAAACAATCTTCTTTACGCATAATCGTAACTAATTTATAATTATTCTGCTGCTTTTTCTTGCGCTTCATCAATTGTTTCTGGAGCCGCTTCTTCAGCAACTTCAGTTTCTGCTGCTGGTTCAGCAACCTCTTCAACAACTGGTTTTGCAGCTTCAATTCTAGCTTCGTTTACAGCTTTTTCTGCTGCTAATGCTTTCGCTTTAGCTTCAGATTCAGCTTTAGATAAACCTGCTTCTTTATCAGCAATTTTAGCTGCTTTTTCCTCTACCCAAGCTGCAAACTTTGCATCTGCTTGTTCTTGAGTTAAAGCACCTTTTCTAATACCACCAACTAAATGATTCTTTAACATTGCACCTTTGTAAGATAAAATGTTTTTTGCAGTATCAGTTGGTTGAGCACCGTTTTGTAACCATTCTACAGCTTTATCAATATCTAAATCGATAATTGCAGGGTTAACGTTTGGATTGTAAGTACCAATTTTCTCAAGGTATTTACCATCTCTTTTTGCACGAGCATCAGCGGCAACGATCCAATAGAATGGTTTACCTTTTTTACCGTGTCTTTGTAATCTGATTTTTACAGACATAATTTGTTAATTTTTTGAGGTTCTCGACCTCGATTATTAAAAATCTTACTATCTCGTAGTAAGTGGGCGCAAAAATACAAAAACCTTTTGAAACAAAAACCCTAATTTTCAACATTTTTTTGGGCGTTTTAACGGGCTATCACTACTCGCTTTTTTTATTCTGTATTTACTTAAGTATCTGCTAATTCAAAGAACAATCAATTTTTGAGAAAATATAGAATAATTTTAGCAGAAAAGAACTCAAACAAACCGTTCAATCCCTAACGCGCTCACTCAACTTGATAAAACTCTTAAAAAAATACTAAAATTCAAATGAGTCAAGAATCAAATCTTTTGCACTAATGTAAACTCTGTATCTTCTCTAAATTTGTAGTATCATAAGATGTGAGACAATACGCATCTCAAAACAATTTATTGGAATTTAAAATGAAAATGATATTATGAAGTACACAGAAAAAATTTCGAACAAATTAAACGAATTATTAGAAAAGAACTACGATGCAGAAAAAGGATACTTAAATTCTGCTGAAAATGTAGAAAGTGCAAAACTTAAAATTTTCTTTAAAAACAGAGCTTCTGAAAGAAGTATGTTTGCGAAAGATTTAAGAACAGAAATCTTGTCTTATGGGCAAATTCCAGAAGACGATGGTTCTTTTAAAGGAACAATGCACAGAAATTGGATGACTTTAAAATCTTTATTTAGTTCTAACGACGAAGAAGCGATTTTAGAGGAAGCCTTAAGAGGAGAAAAAGCAAGTTTCGAAGAGTATGAAGAAATCTTAAAAGAAGAATCTTTTGCACCTTCAACAAGAAAAATGTTAGATGAGCAAAAATTAAAAATTCAAGCTGCTATTAACTCATTAAAGTTAGAAGAGCATTTAGCATCATAATTTAAAAAATTATTTCAGTAAAAATTAGTTAGAACTATTTTACTTTAAGAAAGTCAATCCTTAATTGGATTGACTTTTTTTTGTTGATAAGTACACATAAATTAACAGGCATAAATCTCTTATGTTTTTGTATTTTTAACCTCCCAAAAAACAGTACTAAATAATTATTTTAGTGTACAATTAAAGATTTCAACAATTACGTAATTAGAAGATAATATGTACTTAATTTTCGATACAGAAACCACAGGTTTACCTAAAAGTTGGAATGCTCCAATAACGGATACAGACAACTGGCCAAGGTGTGTGCAAATTGCTTGGCAATTGCATGACGAAATGGGAAATGTATTAGAACACAACGATTTTCTTGTAAAACCAGAAGGTTATAATATTCCTTATGATGCTGAAAGAATTCACGGAATTTCTACAGAATTAGCAGAAGAAAAAGGAATCGATTTAGACGAAGGTTTGCAATTATTTAATGAAGCTTTAGGGAAAACAAAATTTATTGTTGGGCAAAATTTACAATTCGATATTAATATTATGGGTTGTGAATTCCATAGATTAGGAGTCGAAAACAACTTAACTTCCCTCCCAGTTTTAGATACTTGTACCGAAAAAACGGCATTAATGTGTCAGATTCCTGGAGGTCGTGGAGGAAAATTTAAATTACCAACTTTAACAGAATTACACAATCATTTATTTGGTGTTGGTTTTGGTGAAGCACACAATGCAACTGCCGATGTTGAAGCAACAACACGTTGTTTTTTAGAGTTAATTCGTTTACGAGAATTTACCAAAGAACAATTAGATGTAGATGAAGATTACTTCAAAAATTTCTCGGAAGAAAACCCAAAACCTATTCAGGTAATTGGTTTAAAACATATTAATCTTAAAAAAGAAAGCGAACAAATTCGCCAACGTCTTGAGAAGTTAAAAGACACTGCAGATACAAAATCGACTTCTGCTGGTTTGGCGGAATTAAAAGATGTAAAATTTGCACATTTACACAATCACACGCAATTTTCTGTGTTACAATCTACCATGCAAATTGGTAATATTGTAAAAGCTGCTGCCAAAGATAACATGCCAGCCATTGCAATGACAGATACTGCAAATATGATGGCGTCTTTTCATTTTGTAAGTGCGATTTTAAATCATAATAAAAACACAGACAACCCAATAAAACCGATTGTTGGTTGTGAATTTAATGTATGTGGAGATCATAAAAATAAGTCCGTAAAAGACAATGGTTATCAGGTTGTTTTGTTAGCTAAAAACAAAAAAGGATATCACAATTTAGCGAAAATGTCTTCCATCGCTTTTGTGGATGGCTTTTACTACGTTCCAAGAATCGATCGAGAAATCATCAAAAAATATAAAGAAGATATTATTGTTTTAACTGGAAACTTATATGGTGAAGTTCCAAGTAAAATTTTAAATCTCGGAGAAAAACAAGCTGAAGAAGCTTTGCTTTGGTGGAAAGAGGAATTTAAAGACGATTTATACATTGAGTTGATGCGCCACAATCAACAAGATGAAACCATTGTAAATGAAACTTTATTAAAATTTTCTAAAGCACACGATGTTAAAATTGTTGCGACAAATAACACCTTTTATTTAGAGAAAAAAGATGCAAATGCACACGATATTTTACTGTGTGTAAAAGATGGTGAAAAGCAAGCGACACCAAAAGGAAAAGGTCGTGGTTATAGATATGGTTTGCCAAATGAGGAATATTATTTTAAATCTTCGGATGAAATGAAAACCTTATTTGCAGATTTACCAGAAGCGATTATCAACATTCAAGAAATTGTAGATAAAATTGAAATTTTTACGTTAGCAAGAGACGTTTTATTACCTGCTTTCGATATTCCTGAAGAATTTTTATTCGAAGAAGATAAACTCGATGGTGGAAAACGTGGAGAAAATAAATTCTTACGTCATTTAACGTATGTTGGTGCAGAAAAAAGATATGGAGAAATCACAGAATCCATCAGAGAACGTTTAGATTTTGAGCTTTCCGTAATTGAAAAAACAGGATATCCTGGTTATTTCTTAATTGTGGAAGATTTTATTCGAGAAGCCAGAAATATGGATGTTGCTGTTGGCCCTGGACGTGGTTCTGCAGCAGGTTCTGTAGTAGCATTTTGTTTATGGATTACAAACATCGACCCAATAAAATACGATTTACTTTTTGAGCGTTTCTTAAATCCTGAACGTGTTTCAATGCCAGATATCGATATTGATTTCGATGATGAAGGTCGAGGAAGAGTTATGGATTATGTAATTGATAAATATGGCGCAAATCAAGTGGCGCAAATTATTACCTATGGAACCATGGCTGCTAAATCTTCTATTAGAGATACTGCTAGAGTTTTAGATTTACCACTTTTTGAAGCCGATAGAATTGCAAAATTAATTCCTGGAATTAAACTAAAAAATATTTTTGGTGAAGATGCCAAAAGTAAAGGAAAAGTTGCTGCTTTACGTGCAGAAGAAAAGCAATTAGTAGAAGAATTAAAACATATGTCTTTTGGAAACGATTTAGTTTCTGAAACCATTAATAAAGCAACCATTTTAGAAGGTTCTGTTAGAAATACAGGAATTCATGCTTGTGGTGTAATTATTACGCCTGGAGATATTACAGATTATGTTCCTGTGGCTTTGGCAAAGGATTCAGACATGTATGTTACTCAATTTGACAACTCTGTTGTGGAAGACGCAGGTTTGTTAAAAATGGACTTTTTAGGTTTAAAAACGTTGACTTTAATTAAAGACACCGTTAAAATTGTAAAGGCAAAACATGGCGTAATATTAGATCCAGAAACGTTTCCTTTAGATGATGAACCAACTTATGAGTTGTTCCAAAGAGGAGAAACTGTAGGTATTTTCCAATATGAATCTCCAGGAATGCAAAAACACATGCGTTCTTTAAAACCAACAGTTTTTGCAGATTTAATTGCAATGAATGCCTTGTACAGACCTGGGCCAATGGAATATATTCCGTCTTTTATTAATAGAAAACACGGAACAGAAGATATTGAGTACGATTTACCTGCCATGGAAGAATATTTGGCAGAAACTTACGGAATTACAGTCTACCAAGAGCAAGTAATGTTACTCTCGCAAAAGTTGGCAGATTTTACCAAAGGTGAAGCCGATGTTTTACGTAAAGCAATGGGTAAAAAACAAATTGCGGTTTTAGATAAAATGAAACCAAAATTTGTAGAACAAGCTGCTGCAAATGGACATGATGCAGAAAAATTAGAAAAAATTTGGAAAGATTGGGAAGCATTCGCAAGTTACGCATTTAACAAATCGCATTCTACTTGTTATGCTTGGATTGCTTACCAAACCGCGTATTTAAAAGCACATTATCCTGCTGAATATATGGCTTCTGTACTTTCGAATAACATGAAAGATATTAAAGCCGTTTCATTTTTTATGGAAGAATGTAAACGAATGGGATTGGAAGTTTTAGGTCCAGATTTAAATGAATCTTTTCTAAAATTCTCTGTAAATAAAGAAGGTGCTGTTCGTTTTGGAATGGCGGCTGTAAAAGGTGTTGGTGCTGCTGCAGTTAGAGCAATTATTAAAGAACGAGAAGAAAACGGAAATTATACCTCCATTTTCGATTTGGCAAAACGTGTAGATTTACGTGCTGCAAATAAAAAATCGTTTGATAGTTTAATAAAAGCTGGTGCTTTTGATTCTTTTACAGATACACACAGAGCACAATATTTTGCGACTGACGAAAAAGGAGTTACCTTTTTAGAGCGTTCTATGAAATTCGGAAGTAAGTTTCAAGAAAACGAAAATTCTGCACAAGTTTCTATGTTTGGCGAAGCTTCTACTGTGCAATTTCCTGAACCAGATATTCCTGAATGTGAAACTTGGGGAACTATGGAACTTTTATCACAAGAAAAAGAAGTGATTGGAATTTATATTTCTGCACATCCTTTAGATGATTTTAAAAATGAATTAAAATTTTGCAACGCTTCATTAAAATATTTCAAGGCAGATTTAGCAAAATTTGTAAATATGAATTTGGCTTTTGCTGCGATTATTACAGATGTGCAACACAGAGTTTCTAAAGCTGGTAAAGGCTGGGCAATGTTTACGATGGAAGATTATGGAGATAGCCATGAGTTTCGAATTTTCGGCGAAGATTATTTAAGAATGAAACACTTTTTAGTTCCAAATTCTTTCCTTTTTGTACGTTGTACAATTCAACCAGGTTGGACGAACAAGGAAACTGGAGTTGCTGGAGAACCAAGATTGAAATTTACAGAAATGAAATTGTTGCACGATATTATGGACGAGCTTTGTAAAAAAGTAACCATTCAGATTCCACTAAACGAAATTAAAGAAGACACCATTTTAAATTTAGAATCTATTTTAAAAAATTCGCCTGGAAAACAAGGTTTGAATTTTACAGTTTGGGACGAAAAAGAGAAATTAGAAGTGAGTTTGCCAAGTAGAAATACAAAAATTCATATTACGAACGAGTTGTTGGCGACTTTGGAGAGTCAGCAGATTCAATTTAAGTTGAATTAAAATGCTAACTAATTATGAAAATAGTTTAGATTTATTAGAGTATTCTAATAAACACAAGCTATATATCAAACTCATAAAACAGTTGAATAAAGATTTCAATTTGGCAAATTTTAATTTTCATCTTTCTGAAGATAGTAATCCTATAGATTTAAAAACAACTCTTAACAAAGCTGTAAAAGATTTATTGATAAATGATTCTAATACATATAACGCACTTTTATATAGAGTTGATGTTTCTGAAGAAGCCTTAAGAATAAATAAGTCGATAGATGTTGATAGTCATTCTGAATATGTAACTTTTTTAATACTAAAAAGAGTATGGAAAAAAGTGTGGTTTAGAGAAAAATATAAGAGCTAATTGAAATTTACTTTGATTGTAAAATTTTTTATTTGATTTTAAAATAATCTCAAACTATATTCATTCTTAATAGTCGATAAATAAAAAGTTTGTTTTCTAAATATCAATTAAGCCTTATTTTTGCAGCTTATTTAAAATAATGAAACAAGAAAAAAATGGTGTTTGGACAAGTTGGAATGAAAATCTAACTTACAAATACAAATCTCTTTATAAAGTTACTACAGAGCAAGAATTACAAGAAATTATTGCGAAAAGCGAGAAAGTCCGGTTTTTTGGAAGCAAGCAATCTTCTGCAGATATTGCTGCTGGTTTAGAGAACTTAATTGATATTACTTCCTACAATAAAATCTTATCATATAATGATACTGAACACACAATTACAGTGCAATCAGGATTGATTTTAGGAGATTTAATTGATGCTGTAGAAGCAAAAGGTTGGTGTATTCCTTGTTTGCCAGATATTAATACAATTACAATTGGTGGAGCTTTGGCAACAGGAACTCATGGTACAAGTGGAAAATTATTGTGCGAATACATGACTTCTTGCACATTGGTTTTAGCTGATGGTTCTTTGAAGAAAATTGAAGATGGAGACGAATTAATAAACGCTGTTCGTGTTTCTTTGGGTGCTTTGGGTGTTATGTCTACCATCACTTTTAAATGTGAACCTATTTATACGTTACACGTAAAAGAAGGCCCAGAAAATGATAATGAATGGTTGCCAAAAATTAAAGAAAGATTAAAAAAACACGATTTTTTAAGAATTCTATGGTTGCCTCATACTGATAAAGGGTATGTAATTACAGGGGATAAAATTGATTCAGAAACGGAAATTAGAGAAGATTTAGGTCCTGATTATTTAAAACACCGAAGAAAAGCTTCCAAAATATTATACAAATACACGCATATTTTTCCTTGGATTACGTCTATTGCAAACAAACTTTTGTACAAAGGTTTTTTTAGTTCTAAAAAAGAATACAAAGGTTCTTTATACCAAGCAACTGTTACAAAATCGAGAGGTTCTACTTTAGAATTGGCAGAATGGACAATTGGTTTGGATAAATTTACGGAAGTTTTTGAAGAGCTAAAAACTGAAATTAATAAGTGGAGCAACAAATCGTTTATTCATATTCCAATGGATGTTCGTTTTGTATACAAAGATAAATCTTGGTTGAGTTATGCGTATGATGAAGATACTGTAACCATGGGTTGTGTTTCCAGAAACGCTGCAACTGCAGATACGTATGAAGCTTTTAAAACGATTGAAACCATTTTCTTAAAACATGGTGGGAAACCACATTGGGGAAAACGTTTTACGGCTAAAGATGCCGAATTTTCTAAAATCTACGAGAAATGGGAAGATTTTAAAGTTTTAAGGCGAAAAATGGATCCAACCAATAAGTTTTTGAATCCATATTTAACAGAATTGTTCAACGAGAAAAAATAATTTTTTATGTTACCAAAAGGAGTTTTGTTTGATTTTGATGGTGTTGTTGTAGATAGTAAGGAAAGTCATAATTCTGCTTGGGAATCTGCATTTAGAGAGTTGTTTAATGAACAAATTGCGCCTTTTCCTCCAAGTTATGCAGGAAAATCGCCAATGATTATTGCTAATTATTTTTGTAGTGTTATTGGCAAAGAATCGCAAACTGAAGATTTATTCTTACTAAAGGACAAACATTTAGATATTTATTTTAAAACTCCGAAATTATTACCTGGTGTTCATGAATGCACAGATTTCTTAACTGAAAAAAACATCAATTACGGAATTGCAAGTAACGCCACCAAACAGTTTTTAAAAAATAGTGTAGAGAAATTAAACTTGAATTTTTGTACTGTTTTTGGAGTTCAAGATTACGAAAAACCTAAACCTGCTCCAGAAGCATATATTACGTTAGCAAAAGCATTGGATTTTACAGATGATGATTTTAAAAATATTTGGGTTTTTGAAGATAGTTTGGCAGGAACAACAGCTGCAAAATTAGCAGGTATGATTCCTATTGGTATTTTAACGCAGTTTTCTGAAGAGGAATTGAAAGAAGCTGGAAGTCAAATGGTTTTTCCTACTTTGTTAGAAGCTTATAAATATTTGATTACACTTAATTAGAAGTTACTTCTCTAAAAAGCGTTTCTAAATTTTTATTATGTGCATTTAATCCAAGGATTTTTAATCCGTTTTCTTGAGCGAAATCGAATATTTTTGGGCGCATATCTTCTTCGCTTTCAAAAGTTATATACCAAGTATTGTCGTAATTATTTTTATAAGAAACAATGTTTGGTAATTTTTGAATAAATTGTTCTTCTAACTTATAATCAAAAGTAACTTCTATGTTTTGTAGATTGTCCTTTTTAAGCTCCTGAAGAGGTTTATCGACTAAAATTTCTCCTTTTTTAATGATAATTACGCGATCACAAACTGCTTCTACCTCTTGCATAATGTGTGTGGAAAATAAAACAGTTTTGTCTTTCCCTAATTCTTTAATTAGTTCTCTAATTTCTACTAATTGATTTGGATCTAAACCAGTAGTTGGCTCATCTAAAATTAAAACATTAGGATTGTGTAAAATTGCAGCAGCCAAACCAACTCTTTGCTGGTATCCTTTAGAAAGTTGATTAATTTTTTTGTGAGCTTCTACAGTTAAACCTACTTTTTCTATACAGGCTTCTATTTGGCTTTTATCAACTTTAAAAATACTTGCTTGAAATTGCAAATATTCACGCACATACATATCTGAATATAAAGGATTGTGTTCTGGTAAATATCCAATTGTTTTTTGTGCTTCAAGAGGGTTTTGTAATACATCTATTTCATCAACAAAAACTTGCCCATTATTGGGTTTTATAAAACCTGTTAAGATTTTCATCATTGTAGATTTCCCTGCGCCATTTGGCCCTAAAAAACCAATAATCTGACCTTTTTCAGCAGAAAAAGAAATATTATTTAACGCTTTTTGAGTTTTATAAACTTTTGAAACTGATGTAACTTTAATTGACATTTTACAAAAATAGTTTGAATTATAATGATAACGAAACTCTTTTAAATTTAGTTCATAAAAAAACCGATTGTATTGCTACAATCGGCTTAAATTATACTGAAAAAAAATTATTCAATAACTAATTTTCTAGTTGTTTGCTTATTTCCATTTGTAATTTTCACTAAATACAAACCAGAAGTTGTTTTGTTAAAAGTAATTTGTTCAGAAAAATTTGCTTTTGTGTTAAAGAAATCTTTTTGATTGATTAATCTTCCTCTAAGATCAAACAATTGAACAGAAACTTTATCTGTGTTAACAACATCAAAATTCAAGTTAAAAGTTCCTTTAGAAGGATTTGGATACAAGTTAAATCCATCAAAAGCAAAATCTTTTGTAGAAGCAACTGCTCCATTAATAGTAAATTCTACAGCATTTACATTATAAAAAATATTATCTGCAGCTTCTACCATAATTCTTGCTTTGGTAGTACCATTATCTGGCACAGTAATATCTTCTGTACCATCGTTATCTGTATTAGATGCTAATAATATAGGAAATGTTACACCTCCGTCTATAGACAATCTAATATTTACTTTTAAGCAATTTACTGGTGCTTGGTTAGAACCTGCAACTTCCCATGTAACTGTTTGTGTAGTTTCTTTGTCCCAAGTTGTTGTTGTATTTTGTGAAGTAACTGAAAATATGTTTCCAAAAACCGAAGAAATTTTCACATCGTCTCTTGCGCTACTTCCTCCTCCAGGATTGTTATCTCTTACTACCAATGCAAAATTATAATCTCTGTTCATAGCTGATAATACTTCCCATGTAGATGATGTGCTACCTCCAACAACAGTTGCTAAAGCTGGCATATATCTATCTGGAGATGTAGATGAAGGAATAGATCTAAAAGTAGGACCTGCATTACTTGTTTCTGAAGGTGGCATTGTAGCTATTTCTGTATCTAATTGCTCCCAATTGTACGTTAATACATTACCTTCATTAACATCTGTACCTTGACCTTTTAAGACAAAAGGTGTTAATCTTGGTATAGAATAATCTGCTCCTGCATTTGCAGTTGGTGCTGCATTATTAGTTGCAGTTAAAGCTCCACAGTTTGCAGAAGTTTGAATGTTATTCCACATCTGTGTTATGCTTACAGCATGAAAATGATCATCACTATTACTTTGTACGTTTGGTGCACAAATACCTGCATATCCCATAATTGTAGAGGCACTTCCTGGCTCTACAGCTGTTGCATCTGTTCTATTACAATCATTATTTTGAGTATGAGTTGCCCCAAACTGATGCCCCATTTCATGTGCTACATAATCGATATCATAAGGATCTCCTATTGGTGCTGCTCTACCAGTAACTCCTCTTGCTTTAGAACCAGAAACACAAACTACTCCAAGTCCTGCCAAACCAGACCCATTTATAGTAAATATATGTCCTATATCATAATTAGCATCTCCTATTTCTCTATCAGCAATAGTTTGTACTTCACCTATAATTGTACTTGCGATATTTGGTTGATTTACATCTGAAATACCATCTGAACTCGCTTGAAAAAAGATAATTTTATCATTATCTGGTACAATAACCATTCTTACTCCTAAATCTCTTTCATAAACACCATTAATTCTAGTCATAGATGTATTCATAGCTGATAAAACAGCTGCCTTCATTGCAGGAAAATTTGCTAAAGAATTTTCTACACCTTGGTTTTCTAAATGAAATTCTGAATATTCTGCACTAGAAACTAATGCCAAACGATATGTTCTTAAATTACCATCGTCTGCATTTTCTATTACGTTTGTATTATTTGTTAAAGTAGAAACTTGAGAATCATCTACTAAACATTGATAGTCTAAATCGTTATTTTCTAAACTACTTCTTTTGTATGCAATGTAATTTGTATTACTTCTTGTATAAGGATCCACATAATAAGTTTCTTTATCTCCAGAATAAATAACAGCATGCAAACCATCTGTTCCAATACTAAATCTAGCAATCATGCTTGGGTCTGAAATACCTTGCCCAACATAAGATTTTATCATTGGATATTTTGCAGCCAATTCAGGCGCAATTACACTAGCTTCTTTAACAGTAAATTTTTCTATTTTACCATTAATTGTAGGTAAATCTATAACTTGAGTAGATTTAGAAGATACATTACTTAACATTATCTGAATTTGATCTAACTTTAAATTATACATTTTAAATTCAGTTGGTTCAGATTTTCTAACATACAGTTCTTTTTCTGAAAAATCAGTTTTATCAGCCAAGTTGGATGTCCAAAATTTGTTCTGACTAAAAGCAGAAAAAACTGTAAAACTTACTAATAATAAAAGGGTAGTTTTTTTCATTATATAATTATAAAATGGTTTATTTAAACAAAAGTAAAATTATTATTGTGTATTTTACTAATTAAGAGCGAATTATTTATCAATATGAATAAAATAAAAAGAAAACACTACTATATATTACAGTTCTTTCAAAAAAATGTCTTGTTCTCTTAATTTTCTAATGTTCTTCATTCTAGACCAAGTTATTCTATGACGTTGCTTGTAAAGCCATAAAGTACCTAAATCTAATAAAAAGTAAAACAGACTTATTCCGCTTGGTGGGTTATGACTTGGTAAAAAAGGAATCGTATTCCATGCAGTTGATGGCCACCACCAACATTGATAAGTAGTTCCTATAATCTCTAAATAGGCTACAGTAATATACATGGTTAAATAAAAAAGGCGCTCTCTTGGTTTCTTTCTTAAGATTAAAAGTGTTGCAATTGTCATTACAAAACCAAAAACATCATTCTTAAAAATTAAAAAAACAGTTGCATAAATAAGTATGAAAATAGTTAAAAACCTTTCAATCTTTATTTTATTTTTTTTGATGGATGCTGCTTTAGAAAAATAAAGAACTGCAACGTAAACTAATGCATGACCTATTGGTATATAATGTGGTACGTTTTCTAATCTATAAGTATACATACCTAAAGCAATTGAAAAAAGATATTCGCCAAGAACTGCAATAATAACAGCAGCTATCATTTGTTCTTTAACTCTTTTATTAACTTGTAGAAACACTAAACCAAAACCTACTACAATAATAATATTGGCATAAAATTGTGCGTTTTTTGTTTGCTCTGCCATGTAAGAGCTATCAATAAAAAGGCCTGTAATTATAAATGCAAATAATGCTCCTAAACTTTTAACAGTTGCATAAATTGGAGATTTAGAAGCTAGTAGACTCATATCTACAAAAATATATAAAGTAAATAAAAAATGAATCAAAAAAATTGAGTCATTTTAAAAATCAAAAAAAAAAATATTTTATAATTGATAAATTAATCTAAAAGTTAAAAATCTAGGTTGTATAAAGTAATCTACTGTGTTTACAGAAAAACTACCTGCATTTGCACTACTTTGAGATCTTGTGTCTAATAAGTTAGTAGCTTTTACTTGATACTCCCATTTACTATCTTTATTTGTTCTGTAAATTAAAGAAGCATCCCAAAAATCAAAACTATTTAAAGTTGATGTTCCGTCTGTTAAACCTGTATAACTGTATTTGGTTCTAAAGGTTAATTTTTCCCAGATGTAAGCATCAAACTCTACAGAAGGTGCGTTTGTATAACGTTTTGTTCTTCTTTGTCCCTGATCTAAATCTTGTAATGTAAACGAATAATTTAAAGTAACATTGGGTGCTTTTCTAAAGTTTGTACCAAAACTTGCTCTATAGTTTTGTGTATAGTTTTCATTATTAGAAATGTTACTATTAACTTCTTGCACAAATTTACTGTAAGATAAATTTGCATTTACTGAAGCTCTATATTTTCTAAATGTTTTTTGAAAACGACCACTAAATGTTAATGATTCATTTGCAAATTCTGAATTATCTGGACTTCTAACACTTACAACACTTCCGGGAATAAACTCTGCATTTGTGGTTACTTGGTCTATTCTTTTATTATAATTTAATGCTGCAAAAACATTTGTGTAATTAAACATGTTAAAACTAAAATATCTTAAACTTGCATTGTGTGCTAAAGCATTTTCTAAAATTGGGTTTCCAGAAAAAATTGAATTATAACTATTTAAAACCAACCCTTTAGCAAACTGATTTACGTCTGTAAATTGCGTTTGCATTTGGTAGTTTAAAGAAATGTTTTCACTTTGTTTTAATTGAATTCTCATATTAAAATCTGGCAACACTCTAAAAAAATTATCTACATAATCTATATTAAATTGATTATTTTCTACATTATACAAATGTGCTGTAAAACCTGGTGTAATGGTAAATTTACCTGTTTTAAATTGATAGTGAGTTCCTAAATAAACATCTGTAAACCTGTAGTCTATATTATTTGTATCTAAACCATTATTTATAGTTGGTGTTCCATCAAATTCAGTTCCATCATCTAATCTTTGAAAAATATCTGAATCAAAATTTTGCTTACTGTAAATTGTACCTAAAGTTAGGTTAATATTACTTTTGTCATTTAAAACATTCCAATAATCTAATTTTGCATCTATTTGATTTGTTTTTACTCTTTTATTCTGATTGATGTCATAACCACTCTGCATATCATCTAATCCTAAAGCATCTCCAGTATCTGAATATGAAGCCTTATCTTGTAAAATTGCATTATATATTGGGTCTTCATCTTGAATTAAAGATTGTGCAGATATTGCAAATATATTTTTCTCATTTAAAGTATAATAATAATTAAAATTCTGATTTATACTAAAAGGTGTTCCTTTTTCTATCTGATCTATATTACCCAAGTTAGATGAGAAAAAATCTTGATTTTGAGTTTCTTTAGACATCCTTCCGTAAATATCATAATCTAATTGATTATTTACATTTGGTTTGTAATTAACACTAAATTTTAAAAGTCCAGAATTGGTATCTTGTATAGATTTACTTTCTGTATTTTCATCTGGTATTCCTAAACTAGGGTCTGTATACAAAACCGAAGTATTTTGTAAGGTCTCTACAGTACTATTGCTAAAAATTGCAAAACCACTAATATCTAAAGTTGATTTTGGTGAATAACTAAAATTAGATGCCGCAAGTTTAGATTCTATAGAATTAGCTCTATTATTTTGTAAAGTTAATAGACCAATACTGTTATTTCCTCCTAAATTAATGCTTGTTCCGCTATTATTACTTGGTGCTCTAAAACCACCTCCAAAATTCCTAGCATCTCTTCCACTAAAAGCAACTTCGCCAATATTGTTTAAATCTCCAATAAAATTGATGCTATATTTAGGACTATAGTAAAATAATTTTGGTTGAAAAAGATATAAAGATTCTCTATCTGAATCTCCACCACCAGCAGTAACATCTCCAAACCAAAAATTCTTTTTACCCTCTTTTAATTTAATGTTAATTGCAATATTATCTTCATTATTTTGCACTCCACTTAATTGACCAACTTCTCCATAATTTTTTAGAACTTGAACTTTATCAACAGCATTTGCAGGTATATTTTTAGTAGCTAATTTAGTGTCTCCATCAAAGAAATCTTTACCATCTACCATTAATTTACCAACTTTCTTTCCTTCAACTTCTATTTCTCCTTCATCATTCACTTCCATTCCTGGAATCTTTTTTAATACATCTTCTAGCTTTCTTTCGGACCCGTTTTTAAAAGAATCTGCATTGTAAATAATAGTATCTCCACTAATAGTTACTGGCATCTTAGAAACAATATTAATACCATCTAACATATTATCTTCATACAAAGTAACATTTTTAACAATATCTATCTCTTTCGTTTCTACTTCAAAATCTGAAGATTTCATACCTACATAACTTATTTTAACATCGAAAGTAGCGTTCTTATCTAAATCTAACTTATATCTTCCTTTAGCATCTGTAAAACCATAAGAAGTCATTTTTTTGGTTTTATTATTAATTGCTAAAACATTTGCCATTTCTAATGGTTCCCCTATACTATCTTTAACAATACCTGTTAATTTAACTTGTGCAGTAGAAACCAGTGTAACCATAAAAATGGTTACTAATAGTAATTTTTTCATTTGTGTAAACATATTTTATTTTACAATTAAAATCTTCCTCCTCTTCTACCACCATTTCTACCGCCACTAAATCTCTCTCTCATTTCTTCCATTTTTTCTTTAACAGTGGTGTTGTATTCTTCTCTGGTAATTTTTTTGCCTTTAGTTGGCTTTTCTATATCTTCTTTTTCAGCAGGATTAATAATTATTTCTGTACATAAAACGGTTGTTCTACCAGAATTAATCTCTAAAATTAGACCCGGTAAACCCCAATACTCTGCAGGGCCATTACTTACAGGTATTTGTGGTGTGTACCAAGCAGTAACTTCTACCTGTTTTGGAATTTCTATTTCTTCTGAAAGTTTGGTAACCTTTGTAGAATCTTTTTTAGTTTCATCTTTATCATTATTTCTATTTCCTCTTCTTCTCATGTTAGAAAAATCTAAAGGATCTACATCTTTAATTAAAGTTGCTTTAAAACAAGTATAGTTCCCAATTTGTTTTGTCTCACTACCAAGCTCCCATTTTGGTTGTTCCATTTTATCAGAGATTAAAAACTTCTTACCAAAAAGTTCGGTAGACTCTAAAGCAACATTTTCTTTAGTGTTTTTGTACTTTGTACCACCACCAGCAAAACCGCCAAATCTAAACCCTCTTCCACCATCTGCAGTTGGAGCTGCTAATTTTGCATCTTCTTTATATATAGATGCTGTTTTATTGAAACTTAAAATAAAAGTTTTCTCCAACATCGATTTCATTCTTTCTGCAATTTGTTTTTTTTGAGCTTCGGACATTTGTCTTCCTCCTCTACCAAAATTACTCATGTCCATAGTAGTTTTAGACATGTAAGTTGCTTTACCCTGAAAGTCTTTTTGAGCAAATGTTGTTACAGTAACAAAGGCTAAAAGAAATATAAAAATAGATTTCATAAATTTTGTTTTAATAATCACAGATATGACTTAAAAAAAACTTAAAGGTTTAACCACATTAAAAAAATAAACAATTTATTAGCCTCCCATTTTAATATTGATTCCGTTTCCTATATCAAAACCATTTCTACTTTTAAATTTCTCCATCATTTCTTTTGTTTTTTCTTCTTTAATTTTATGATACTCTTTTAGTGAAACCACTTTTCCTTTTAATGGCTCATCAATGCTATTTTTTTCTGATGGATTTAAAATAATTTCTGTACAAACTATAGTGGTTTTTCCATCATTAATTTCTAAAACAAAACCTGGTAAACCTTGGTAGTTTTTTGGCCCATTATTTACCGGTATTTGTGTTGTATACCAAGCTGTTGTAACAACTGTCTCTTTCTTTTTTTCTTCAACACTTTCTCCATCTTTTATAATATGATTTATCTTTTCTTCTTCTTTAGAAAAAGTAGCTTTATAACATGTATAGTTGCCAATATTTTTAGTTTCTGAAGACAATTCCCAAGAATAGCTTGGTAATGTATCTTTCACTAAAAAACGTTTTCCTTGAATTTCTGTTTGATTCGCAAACCTGTTTTCTTTTACGTTTTTAAAATAAACATCACTAGCTCCAGAACCACCAAAAGAAAAAACTTTAACGCCAGTTCCTAATTGTGGTTTTGGTGCTTCTAACTGAACTTCTTCTTTATAAGTTGATGAATGTTTATCAAACTCTAATACAAATGTTTTTTGACTCATTTTTTGAATACGCTTGCGCAATTCTTCTTGCATTTTGT
This sequence comes from Polaribacter pectinis, assembly GCF_014352875.1. Classification (NCBI taxonomy): domain Bacteria; kingdom Pseudomonadati; phylum Bacteroidota; class Flavobacteriia; order Flavobacteriales; family Flavobacteriaceae; genus Polaribacter; species Polaribacter pectinis. The sequence goes on along the minus strand of NZ_CP060695.1, from coordinate 27,683 downwards.
CACTAACACCTTTCTCATCTCCTATTTTAAAATTGCTTTTACTGCTTGTTTTGTAAATTGCTTTTCCTTGAAAATTTTGCGCATTGAAAGCAAAAGTGATTAATACAGCAAATACGGTTATTATAGATTTCATAATTTATATATTTTGGTTTTACATTTATACTTTACAAAGATGTTACACAAAATCTGTTTCTTTAGTTAACAAGTGTTAACGAGTGTTAACCCGCTGTTTTTATTAAAAATACTAACTATCTTTGAAATATGAATACCAAAAAATATCAATGGATTTTTTATTTTATTACAGCAACAATTGTAACAACAATTGCTGTACAATTCTATTGGAACTATAAAAACTACGAGGAAAATAAACAAAGAGTTACTAATGAAATTCAATTAAGTTTAGACAACGCAGTAGAAGAGTATTATTCTACACTTGCTAAAAATGATTTTCTCACTATTATTGATTCAAATAATCTTGATAGTGAAGAAAACTCACATGAAAAACATACGTTAGACTCTATTATTAAGAAGTTAAAAAAGAACACTTCTAAAAATGAAGAAGCTAAAATAACTATTAATAATATTAAAATTTCATCGGATGAAAATCTATCCAAAGATCAGATAGATTCGATGCTAAATTCTACAAAAAATTTTGTTGCCAAATTTAATGAAAAAGGAGATTCTCTTGAAAAAAATAAAAAGAATTCAGTAAAAATAATATCGCAATTTACAGATGACAAAAATGGTTACACACTCCATGAAAATGGAACAAAAACAGCCATAAAATATTTTAAAGGAAAAAAAGCGGCAGACAGTTTAAAGTTTTTTACCAATCTAAAACCTATTTTTATTTCGTTTCTAGATCAATCTGTTGCATATGAAAAAATAGACTCGCTTATTGAAAAGCAATTGAAACAAAAAGGTCTTGATATAAAAACAAGTTTTCATCATTTAAAAAATGATACGTTATTCCACCAAACAAATGATACTATTTTAAATTCTGAAATATTTTCTGTAAGCTCTAAATCTACTTACGTTAAAAAAGACGAAGCTTTTAAACTTTTATATAACAACCCTAATTATGAAGCTTTAAAAAGAAGCTCATTAGGCATTTTATTATCCTTATTATTATCTCTTTTAATTATTTCTTGTTTGTTTTATTTGTTGAAAATAATAAATCAACAAAAAAATTTGGCGGCTATTAAAAACGATTTAATCAGTAACATTACACACGAGTTTAAAACACCAATTGCTACTGTTTCTACAGCAATTGAAGCTATAGAAAACTTTAATGTTTTAGACGATAAAGAAAAGACCAAAAAATACCTTTCTATGTCTTCTCTTCAGTTAAAAAAATTACACCAAATGGTGGAAAAATTGTTAGAAACTGCAACTTTAGATAGCGAGCAATTAATACTTAAAAAAGAAAAAATAAATATTGTTGAAATTATAGAAAAATTAGTTGGCAAACATAAAATGTTAGCCAATAATAAAGATTTATTTTTTTCTACAAATGTGGAACCCATTTATTTAAATATTGATGTTTTTCATTTCGAAAATGTAATTTCTAACCTAGTTGACAATGCCATAAAATATGGTGGAAATACAATTGAAATAAATATAAATTCTATTTTAAATACAACAGAAATTACTGTTGCAGATGATGGAAATGGTATTGAAAAAAGCCAACAAGAAAAGATTTTTGATAAATTTTATAGAGTTCCTAAAGGAAACACACATGATGTAAAAGGCTTTGGAATTGGTTTGTATTATTGTAAAAAAATCATCGAAAAACATCTTGGAAACATCAGTTTATCATCCACAAAAAATAATACCATTTTTAAAATAAACTTGCCAAATGAATAAAGTAAAAGTCCTTTTAGCAGAAGATGAAGCAAGTTTAGGAATGATTGTAAAAGAGAGTTTAGAATCTAGAGATTTTGTTGTGTTTCATGCAGAAAATGGTGAAAAAGCTTACGAAGTATATCAAACAGAAAAACCAGACATTTTAGTTTTAGATGTAATGATGCCTTTAAAAGACGGATTTACTTTAGCAAAAGAAATCAGATTAGAAAACAAACATATTCCTATAATTTTTCTAACAGCAAAATCGCAAACATCAGATGTTTTAGAAGGTTTTAATAATGGTGGAAATGATTATTTAAAAAAACCTTTTTCAATGGAAGAATTAATTGTTAGAATTAAGTCTTTGTTAAATAGAATTGAATTAAAGCCTAATATAGAAAACATTAAAATAGGAAATTATACTTTTAATTTCACCAAGCAAACACTAATACATTCTTCAGAAATTGTTCAACTTACACATAGAGAAGCCGAATTATTATTTTATTTGGTTGAAAAGAAAAACGAAGTTTTAGACAGAACTTTTATTTTAAATAAACTTTGGGGAAATGACGATTTCTTTAACGCCAGAAGCATGGATGTGTTTATAAGTAAACTTCGTAAAAAATTAAGAAATGACGATACTATTCAAATTATGAATGTAAGAGGTTTCGGTTATAAATTGCTATGTTAATGCTTTTGTAGTTGCAAAATTTTAGTACCTTTAGCATCCCTTTTTAATTTTATTCAATATTAAATATGCACGTTGCAATCGCAGGAAATATTGGTGCTGGTAAAACCACACTAACCAAACTATTAGCCAAACATTATAAATGGAAACCTCATTTTGAGTCTGTTGATGAGAATCCGTATTTAGACGATTTTTATGGAGAAATGGAACGTTGGTCTTTTAATTTACAGGTTTACTTTTTAAACAGTCGTTTTCGTCAAATCTTAGAATTACGAGAAACGGGTAAAAACATTATACAAGACAGAACCATTTATGAAGATGCGCATATTTTTGCACCAAACTTGCATGCAATGGGTTTAATGACCAATAGAGATTTCAGCAATTACAGCTCTCTATTTGAATTAATGGAAAACTTGGTAACTCCGCCAGATTTATTAATTTATTTACGTGCAGACATTTCTACTTTGGTTGGGCAAATTCACAAACGTGGAAGAGATTATGAAAACTCAATAAGTATCGATTATTTAAGCAGATTAAATGAGCGTTATGAAGCTTTTATTTCTACTTACACAAAAGGAAAATTATTAATTATTGATGTAGATAATTTAGATTTTGTAGAAAATCAAGAAGATTTAGGATACATTATAGATAGAATAGACGCACAAATAAACGGTTTATTTTAGACTATTATTTTTATATAAAATTAAAGAGACCGTTTTCACGGTCTCTTTTTTTGTGAAATAAATCACGATGATAAATTGTCCCCCAACACTCTATCAAATTTTAAATATTATTAATTTATAATTTCAATCTTATTATCTACTATGTCTTTTATTGGTAAAACTAACTTACCGTTTTTAGTTAATAAAATCAAACAAATATTATCTATAGATTCTACTACTCCTTCTAAACCTTCTACCTTTATAGTCTGACCTACTTGTATATTCTTACGAGAATAATATCCAAATAACAATCTTTTTATTACATCTCTAGATCCTAAACCAAATGCTATTGTAAAAGAGGCTAAAATAGCACCCAATATAATAGACAAATTATTGGTAATTAAATCTGTATTAATGCCTGCTTGATTTAATGCTGTTACAGAAACAACAATAGCAATAATATAAAAAGCAATATTACCTACTAAATTACCACCAGTTAGTTCTAAAGATTTAAACAAAGAAGTTAATGCGTTCTTTACTAAATTAGCTACATAAATACCAATTGCAAAAATTATTAAGGCACTTATTAGTTTTGGTAAATATGAAATTAAATTACTTAATTGTTCAGAAATCATTCTTAAACCTAATAATTCTGACCCAACAATTATAAAAACTAAAATAAGAATCCATTTTATAACTGTAACTATAATTTTTGTAGGTTGAATTTTTAAAGAAGAATTTCCAAAAATCTCATCAACATTTAATTTTTCTGGTAAACTATCTATGTTAGTAAAGCCTAATGCTTTTTTTATGATGAATAAAATAAATTTAATAAGTAACCAACCAATAATTAAAAAAGCAATTCCTTTAAGTAATTGTGGCAGAAAATCTACAAAATCACCCCACAGGTTTTGTAGAAAATTAAAATCTGATTCTAATTTTAGAGTTAGCAATTTCATGTGGTTTAGTTTTGGTTGTTGTCTTTAGTATTCCTTTTATTTGCAGTAAAAAAGTCACTAACAGTATTTGGATATTTCACCATAAACAAATCAGCAATGTCTAAAGTTAATTTTATCATGTTAACATCATTCAACACCTTTTGTTTTAAAACTTTAGGCACTTCGTAATGATGTAGTATTTTCTTAAAAGGATTACTCATAAATAAAAAATTACAGTTCTTGATACATTTTAACCACTTTCTCTTTTGCTCTTTTAACGCGCATTTTAACGGCACTTTCACCGATATTTAAAACCTCTTTAATTTCTTTAATGCTCATATCGTTTTGATATTTCATTATTAAAATCATTTTTTCTTCAGGTTCAATTAATGCTAAAACTCTTACTAATTTTTCAGATTTTAACTCCAAAAGAGTTGCATCATCAATTTCGTCTAAAGTTTCTTCTTCTTTAATTTGGTCTGTAACAACTGTAACTTTCTCTTTCTTCTTATATGCATTTCTTTGCACATAATTAACGCAGAAGTTATACGTAAAAGAATATAACCAAGTAGAAAACTTAGAGTTACCTTTAAAAGTTTTCAGCTTTACAAACAGCCTAATAAAAACATCGTGTGTTAAATCTTCAGCTTCCTCCTTACTTTTAGAGAAACCGTAACATTTATTGTAAACAACTTTAGAGAATCTGTCATATAAAATAGCAAACAATTCAGAATTGTTAGTTGCTGCTATTTTAAAGACTAATTCTTCGTCCGTTAAGTTTTGAACACTGATAGTTTTCAATTCGGTTATATTTTTGACACAAAGAAATAGAATAGGTCACATTTATTTATTTTAAAAAGTTCAGTTGTATTCATTAGTCGACGAATGGTATAAATTGTTCTTTTTATCAAAATGCAAAAAGAAAATAAAAAAAGTTTAGATGTTTTGTAACATTTACATTCTTTCTTACGTATAAGTAGTTGTAAGCCTCTCAATAATCTTAAAAAAGCTTACGGTTTAGAATACATGAGACAACTTAAAATTACCAAGCAGGTAACCAATAGAGAAACTGCATCATTAGACAAATATTTACAAGAAATTGGTAAAGTAGATTTAATTACTGCTGATGAAGAAGTAGAATTAGCACAGCTTATTAAAGCTGGTGACCAAAGAGCATTAGAGAAATTAACAAAAGCCAATTTAAGATTTGTGGTATCTGTTGCAAAACAATATCAAAATCAAGGATTAACATTACCAGATTTAATTAATGAAGGAAATTTAGGTTTAATTAAAGCGGCAAAACGTTTTGATGAAACTAGAGGTTTTAAATTTATCTCTTATGCAGTTTGGTGGATTCGTCAATCTATCTTACAAGCATTAGCAGAACAATCTAGAATTGTGCGTTTACCGTTAAATAAAATTGGTTCTATCAATAAAATTAACAAAATGTACGCATTTTTAGAGCAAGAAAACGAGCGCCCACCAAGTGCTGAAGAAATTGCGAAGAAATTAGACATGACTGTTAATGACGTAAAAGAATCTATGAAGAATTCTGGACGTCACGTATCTATGGATGCTCCTTTAATTGAAGGTGAAGATTCTAATTTATACGACGTTTTAAATTCTGGAGAATCTCCAAATCCAGACAGAGTTTTATTACACGAATCTTTAAGAATCGAAATTAATAGAGCTTTAGAAACATTAACTCCTCGTGAAGCAGATGTTGTAAAATTATACTTTGGTTTAGGAGAACACCAACCAATGACTTTAGAAGAAATTGGAGAAACTTTCGATTTAACAAGAGAAAGAGTTCGTCAAATTAAAGAAAAAGCAATTAGAAGATTAAAACATACTTCTAGATCTAAAATCTTAATGACTTACCTAGGCTAGTAATCGCAGATTGCTATAGGTATTTCATTCATACCGAAATAATATTACAAAACTCTCAAATTCATTTTTGGGAGTTTTTTATTTGAAGCTTTTTCCTGCTTTCACTACTCGCTTTTTTAATTCAAAAAAGAATAAAAAAGAGCTCAAACAAACCGTTCAATCAGGGCTAAACCAATCAATTAAATAATAGCAAGCCTAAAACTAAACACATTATTTAATAACTTTGAAGGTATACTTGTAATCAATTAAAAAAATCTTCGTCTAAAAAAACAACAAACAAAACATACAATGAAAAAAATACTTTTAGCACTTATAACCGTTTTTACATTTAGTCAAGCAAATGCTCAAACAGCTATTTTTAACGATTTACTTCAAAAGCACGTTACCAAAGACGGAATTGTAGATTACAAATCATTTAAAGAAGACAAAGCAAAATTAGACAGTTACATTTCTTATTTAGAAAAAACTTCGCTAGACAATTCTTGGTCAGAAAATAAACAAAAAGCTTTTTGGATTAATGCTTACAACGCATATACAATCAAAAAAATATTAGAAAACTTTCCTTTAAAGAGTATTATGGATATCAAAGAAAAAGGAAAAACCGCTTGGAAAATTCCTTTCGCTAAAGTTGGAGGAAAAACCTATACTTTAGACCATATAGAACACGAAATTTTACGTAAAAACTTGTTCGACCCAAGAATTCACGTTGGTGTAAATTGCGCATCTGGTTCTTGTCCTAAATTATTAAACATGGCTTTTACAGAAGAAAACGTAGATGCTTCATTAGAAAAATTAATGAAAGAATTTGTAAACGATTCATCAAGAAATAAAATATCGAATAAGAAAGTTCAAATTTCTTCAATTTTCGATTGGTTTAAAGAAGATTTTACTAAAAATGGTTCTGTAATCGACTATTTAAATAAATATTCTGATACTGAAATTAAGAAAAACGCAAGAACTTCTTATTTAAAATATGATTGGAGTTTAAACGGAAAATAAATTATTATCTTTCGTTTTTTAATTTTCAAAAAAAGATAAATGTCTAAAACATATTACGATTCCGCAGATTTAAGAAAATTCGGAAAAATTACAGAATGGAACGAAGAACTTGGAAACAAATTCTTCGATTATTATGGAAAAGTTTTTGAAGAAGGTGCTTTAACTGCTCGTGAAAAATCTTTAATTGCTTTGGCAGTTGCGCACACAGAACAATGTCCATATTGTATAGATGCGTATACAAAAGACACTTTACAAAGAGGCGTTACCAAAGAAGAAATGATGGAAGCAATTCATGTGGGTGCTGCAATTAAAAGTGGTGCAACTTTAGTGCATGGAGTTCAAATGATGAATAAAGTAAATAAGCTAGAAATGTAAGCAGAGAACCATTTTTTGCTTTTCGCAAAAAACGTGTGAATCGCTTATTTCTGCGAAGGCAGAAATCTAAAGCCAACTATATTCATTCCTAATAAAACCAAAACACAATTTTCTTCGTAAATACTATAAACCATCTTTAAAAAGATACTGAAACAAGTTCAGCATATATGGCTACAAAATCACTTAAAGCAAGAAATAACGATATTGCAAATACCTCACGTCAAATGGAAATTCTTTCAAACGGAATTTTTGCAAACGGAGAATTACCAACATTTGCAGCAAAAATTAAAGAAACTGGTCATTTTCCTTTACGTCCTAAAAAATTAGAAATTCTACAAATAAATTTGGGTTATATGTGTAACCAAGTTTGTGAACATTGTCATGTAGATGCTGGTCCAGATAGAAAAGAAATTATGACTGTAGACACGATGAAACAGTGTTTGGAAGTCATTCAAAAAACGGAAGCACACACGTTAGATTTAACTGGTGGAGCTCCAGAAATGAATCCTAATTTTAGATGGTTTGTAGAAGAAGCATCAAAAGCAGGAATTAAAGATTTTATTGTACGTTCTAACTTAACAATTATTAGAGCAAATAAAAAATATTACGACTTACCAGAATTCTTCAAAAAACATAATGTGCACGTAGTTTCGTCAATGCCACATTGGACTCGTGGAAAAACAGATAAACAGCGTGGAGAAGGCGTTTTCGATTTATCTATAAAAGCATTGCAAGAATTAAATGCAGTTGGTTATGGAATGCCTGGATCTGATTTAAAATTAGATTTGGTGTATAACCCTTCAGGAGCATTTTTACCTGGAGATCAAATGGCCTTACAAAATGATTTCAAAAAAGCGTTGAAAGAAGATTTTGATATCGATTTCCATAGTCTTTTTGCAATTACAAATTTACCAATTAGTCGTTTTTTAGATTATTTAATCGCTTCAGATAATTATGAAGATTATATGCACTCTTTGTTAGACGCATACAATCCTTCAGCTGTGGAAAACGTAATGTGTACAAATACACTTTCTATAAGTTGGGATGGTTGGTTGTTTGATTGTGATTTTAATCAAATGCTAAATTTAAAAGTAGCAAGTAAAGTAAAACACATTAAAGATTACAACGAAGAATTATTACAAGACAGAAATATTATTATCAATCAACATTGTTATGGTTGTACTGCTGGTGCAGGAAGTAGCTGTCAAGGTGTTGTAGCATAACAAGGGTTTAAACCCCTTGCATAAATAAATGAGAAACAAAACTGCCATATTAATTTTTGCAAATTCTGCTGAAAAAGAAACGGAAAGAAAATCATTTCTTTCTACTGAAATTTTTTCTGCATTAAATAATCAAACTTTAAAAACGGTAGAAAAATCTGGAATTAAACACTTTCTTTTTTCTGAAAAAGAGCAAGTTGGAAACAATTTTGGAGAGCGTTTTTCTAATGCAGTAGAAACACTTTTTAACAAAGGTTTCGACAATGTAATTACTATTGGTAATGATACACCACATTTAAAAGTGCGTCATTTATTAGAAACCGAAACCAATTTATCTTCTAACGATTTGGTTTTAGGACCATCTAAAGATGGTGGTTTTTATTTAATGGGAATTAGAAAAGAACATTTTAATAAAAAAACGTTCTTAAAATTACCTTGGCAAACCAATCGTTTACAAAAATGTATTACATCAATTTCAAAATCTAAAAATTTAGAAATTTCCTTTTTAGAAATCTTAAATGATATTGATAAATTAGAAGATATTCAGTTTATACTTGATAGTTTTAAAAGGATTTCAACGTCAATTTTAAATCTTTTAAAAAGATATATAATCTCTAAAAAAACCTTTGTTTTTTCTACTTTTTTCAACATAAAAAAAGTATTTTATTCTCCAAACTTCAATAAAGGTTCGCCTATTATTTTTGCGTAATTATCTATTGTATTGTTAGTATCAATACTAAAAATCAACAAATTATTTTACACAAAAATTACAAAATGAAACATATTTTTATGTGGATTTTTATGCTATTCGTTAGCATAAATTTTGCACAAACTAAAATTACAGGAACAGTTACCGATAAAAATTCTGGAGAAAAATTACCAGTCGTTAGTGTTTCCAATGAACAAGGAAATGGAACAACTACAGATGAAAATGGAAATTATTCTATAAATGTAGCTTCAACTTCAGATATTTTAACCTTTTCTTATTTAGGTTATAAAACTCAAAAAATTACGGTTGGCAATCGAATTAACATCAACATTTCTTTAGAGGAAGATGAAACAAGTTTGAATGAAATTGTAGTAACAGCTTTGGGTTTAAATAGAAAAACCAAAGAATTAGGTTATGTTGTGCAAGAATTAAAATCAGCAGAATTAGCGGAAGTTAAAACAGCCAATTTTTTAGATAATTTATCAGGAAAGTTAGCAGGTGTAACAATTTCACAAGGTGCAACTGGTGTTGGTTCTTCATCAAAAATAACCATTCGTGGAGAAGCTTCTTTCTCGAATAACAATCCGCTTTTTATTGTAGATGGAACTCCAATTAACAACAATACAGTTTTCAACTTTACAGATGAATCTGCAACTGGTTTTCAAGAAATTGATTTTGGAAATGGTGCAATGGAAGTAAATCCAGATGATATAGAATCTGTAACTGTTTTAAAAGGACCCAGTGCTGCTGCTTTGTATGGAACAAGAGCTTCTAACGGAGTTATTGTAATTAATACAAAAGACGGAAGTAAGAAAAAAGGCTTGGGAATTAGCATTAATTCTTCTGTAACTTTAGATTCAGCTTTTCGTTTACCAGAATTTCAAAATGAATATGGACAAGGAAATGGAGGAAATTTCGCATATGGAAATGGTCTTGGAGGAGGAATTAACGATGTAATTTCGTATTCTTGGGGACCAAGATTAGATGCTGGAATTTTAGTTCCTCAATTCGATTCTCCTGTAACTTTAGCTGATGGAACTGTAGTTCGTGGTGGAGACACTTCTTTGTATAGTGGAAATGCAATTACACCAACTTTATTCAAATCGAATCCAAATAATTTAAAAGATTTTTATCAAACAGGAATTACAACCATTAATAATATTTCTATAAATGATAGTTTTGAAAGAGGTTCTTACAGATTGTCTTTTACAAATTTAGATAGTGAATCTATTATTCCTGGGGTAAATTTAGAACGTAAAACTGTGGCTTTAAAAGCGAATTTTAATCCTACAGAAAGAACACGAATTACTTCTACCATAAATTATGTAAATTCAAGTAGCGATAACAGACCTTCAAACGGTTATGGAAGTGAAAATGTAAATTATTCTTTAGTGGCTTGGGGACCAAGATCTTTAAATATAGACAGTTTAAGAGATTATTGGCAACCTGGTTTGGAAGGCGTACAACAATACAATTTTAATTATAGGTATTTCGACAATCCTTTTTTCATTTTGAATGAAAACACCAACTCTTTTAATAGAGATCGTGTTTTTGGAAACATTGCTGTAAATCATAAATTTACGGATAAATTAAGTGTTTCTTTTCGATCTGGAATGGATTATTCTTCAGAAAAAAGGCAATTCAATCGTAATTTTAGCTCAAACCGTTTTGCAAATGGAGCGTATGCAGAACATGATGTTTTTTACAGAGAAATAAACACAGATTTCTTAATAAATTATACAGATAATTTTGGCGATTTTTCTTTTGATGCTTCTTTTGGAGGAAATAGATTAGACCAAACAGCATCTACAAAACAAGCACAAACAACTAATTTAGCGCAACCTGGAATTTTTAGTTTAAATAATGCTGCTTCGCCTGTTGATTTTTTTCAATTTAATTCTAAAAAACGAATTAACTCTTTATACGGAATTGCAAAATTTGGTTACAAAGATTATTTATATGTAGATATTACTGGAAGAAATGATTGGTCGAGTGCTTTGGCAACTCCTTTTTCTGTGGATGGTGTTTCTTTCTTTTACCCTTCTGTTTCTACAAGTTTTATCTTGTCAAATGCAACTAAATTACCAGAAAGCATTTCATTTGCAAAGTTAAGAGCGAGTGTTGCACAGGTTGGTAATGATACAAATCCGTATCAAACTTCTGGTGCTTTTGTTTCACAAACTGCCTTTAATGGACAACCAACTTTTAGCAATCAAGATTTTATTCCGAATGCAAATTTAAAACCAGAAGTAACCACTTCTTATGAATTTGGAGCAGATTTACGTTTCTTTAAAGATCGTTTGAATGTAGATTTCACGTATTACAATTCAACAACAAAAGATCAAATTATTTCTTTGCCAATTGCAATTTCATCAGGATATAACCAGCAAGTTGTAAATGGTGGTCGTGTAAATACGCAAGGTATAGAAGTTATTTTAGGAGGAACTCCAATTAGAAATGAAAACTTTAGATGGAATACTACTTTCAATTTTGCAACAAACAAATCAATCATTAAAGATTTACCACAAGAAGATGGACGTTTAACATTGGCTTATAGTAGAATTTACGACAGTGCAAATCAAACTGTATATTTTCAAGTTGAAGAAGGTGGTAGCGTTGGTGACATGTATGGAACTGGTTATCGAAAAAACGAAAATGGAGAATTTTTAATTAATGATGATGGAACTTATATTGCAGATAATACATTGAAGAAAATTGGAAATTATAATCCTGATTTTACTTTAGGATGGAACAATAGTTTCAGCTATAAAAACTGGAATGCAAGTTTCTTATTTGACTGGAGACAAGGTGGAGAAATTGTTTCAAGAACAAGTGCATTAGGAAATGTTGGTGGCCAATTAGCAGAAACCGCTTTTAGACCAGATGCAGGAATTGTTGCACAAGGTGTTAATGTAAATTCTGGACAACCAAATACAGTTGCAGTTGGTGCAGAAAGTTATTACAGACAATTTTACGACAGAAATCACGAAGAAAACAATGTGTATGATGCTTCTTTTTTAAAATTACGTCAATTTTCAATAGGTTATAAATTAGACTTAAAAGAAGGCTTTTTAGGATTGAAAGACACCTCTACTTTAAACCTTTCTTTCATAGGAAATAATTTATTTGTAATTACAGAAAATCCTCATTTCGATCCAGAACAATTAGCAGTTCAAGGAAATGGTTTTGTAAGTGGTGTAGAAGATATGAGTTACGCTACCAGTAGAAGTTTAGGATTTAAATTAGGGTTTAATTTCTAAAAACAAATTTATCATTTCGACTTTATGGAGAAATCTTTTATATACGTTAAGATTTCTCCATAAAGTCGAAATGACAGAAAACATAAAAAATGAAAAAAATTATATATACCATCGCAATTTTTGCAATTACATTTGCAAGTTGTACCAAAGATTTTGAAGAAATTAATACAAACCAAAATTCACCAGTTTCTGTACAACCAAGTCTTCTTTTAAGACAAGTTATTTACGATTATGGGGAACAAATGAGTTATGAAGGTTTTGCTGCTGGAAACTTATTATCACAGCATTATGCACTTTTAGATTTCAATTTATTTGACAGACACGATTTAAAAAGTCCGCAATTGGGTGGAAATCCTTGGCCGATATTTTTCACGAATTTACGTGATAATGAAATTCTGTTAAAACAATCTCGTGAAACGCCAGCTTTCGCTGTTTATGAAGGGCCTGCATTAATTTTAAAAGCATATATGGCTGCAGCATTGACAGATATTTTTGGTGATGTTCCTTATTTTGAAGCTTTTAATGGTGTGGATGGAACTGTAACTCCGAAATACGATTTACAAGAAGACATTTATCAAAATGAAAAAGGAATTTTAGATAATTTAGACAAAGGAATCGCTGCTATAAATGCTTATTCCGCAGCAATTTCTCTGGAAGGAGATATTTTATTTAACGGAGATTTAGATGCTTGGGTACGTTTTGCAAATTCTTTAAAAATTAAATATTTAGTTCGTATTTCCAATAAAGTTGATGTTTCGAATCAATTACAAACTATTTTTACGAGTGGAAATTACATCAAAAATAATAGCGAAAACGCCACTTTCGATTTTACAAATACGGCTCCGAATAGTTTTAGATTTGCACAATTAAGAAATGGAGATTTTACAAACTTTATAATGTCGGAAACTGCTGAAGAGATTTTTGCTGATTTAAATGATAATAGAGTTGGTAATTTTTATCAGCCATTTGCAAATTCAACTTCAAATGAATTTAATGGTTTAATTAACGGAATTAACGCCTCTACCACTACTCCATCTCCAGATGATTATTCTTTGGTTGGTACAATTTTTAGAGAAGACACGTCTTCTTTAGATGCTAATTTTATGACAGCTTGGGAAACGAGTTTTCTATTAGCAGAAGCTGCTCAAAAAGGATTGATTACCACAAATGTGGAAACTTTATATAACAATGGAGTTACTTTGGCTTTTGAATATTGGAACACAAATTTACCTGCCACTTATTTAGCTGGAAATGCCAATTTAAACGCAGCAGGAAAAACGCCTTTAGAACAAATTATTACGCAAAAATGGATTGCAAATACAATTAACGGTTACGAAAGTTGGATTGAGTTTAGAAGAACAGGATTTCCTGCTTTAAAAAATGTTGCTGCTAGTTTAAATAACAATTTAATTCCTGTAAGAATGCCTTATCCTGCAGATGCAGGTGCATTAAATGCAGAAAATTACAAAGTAGCAGAAGCTGCAACAAATGGAAATAGTTTGGATGTAAAAGTTTGGTGGAACGAATAGCCTCCCTTAATCCCTCCAAAGGAGGGAAAAACTGTTATGGAAATTGTTGTGAAATAAAAATTTAAAAATATAATGCTAACATCCTTTATTTATATGAGTGAGAGTTCCCTCCCTTTGGGAGGGTTAGGGTGGGCTTCTTGGGTTCAGTGGGCTCTAATAATAATATCCAGTTTGGCTATGTTATTTTTATCTCCGCTTGCAAAAACAACAGATCAGTTTTTTAAAGCTGTACACAAGAAAAAAGCACCTAATACTTTGGTGTTAACTGGTAGTTTAATCATTTCTTGGATTTTTGCAAAAAGCATTACAAATGCCGCAAATTTAGGTTTGTCTTTTGGTATTGTTGGTGGAGTTGCATATGCAGGTTATTATCTTTCATTTGCGGTTGCTGGTATTGTTATTTATCAATTAAGGGTTAAAGGTGGTTTTACAAGTATTCATCAATTTTTAACATCCAGATTTGGAAAAAAAGCGATGGCAGTTTTCTCTATTTTGATTGCTTTTAGGCTTTTTAATGAGGTTTGGAGTAACACTATGGTTATTGGAAGTTATTTTGGAGAACAAGATAGTGCTTCCTATTATTGGTCAATTTTGGTGTTTACAATATTAACTTTAGGCTACGCTTTAAAAGGTGGTTTAAGTAGTTCTATTTTTACAGATATAATACAAATGGTTTTATTTTCTGTTTTGTTAATTATTATTTTAGCAACTATTTTTTCTGCGGATGAATTTACGACGAAAGAAATAATTACCTCAGGAACTTGGAGTTTTGAACTTGGTTTAAATCTCTTTTTTGCGGCTCTTATTCAATCTTTTAGTTATCCTTTTCACGATCCTGTTTTAACAGACAGAGGTTTTGTAAGTTCGCCAAAAGTAACGCGTAGAAGTTTTTTATGGGCAAGTATTTTAGGTGCCATTTGTATTATTTTATTTAGTGTAATTGGTGTGTATGCAAAATCGCAAGGAATGAAAGGACAAGCAGCTGTAGAAGTTGGTAAAGCTTTAGGTGTCGTAATTTTATTAGTTATTAATTTTATTATGATAACCTCTGCAGCATCCACTTTAGATTCTACTTTTTCTTCTTTTTCTAAATTATTATCTGTGGATTTAGGTTTAGGAAAAACCGTTTCTTTCGGTAGAATTTCTATGATAATTGTTGCTATTTTAGGAACGTTACCCGTATTTTTTGGCGCAGAAATTTTATCTGCAACTACCATTTCTGGAACAATGGTTATTGGATTAACACCCGTTTTTATATTTTGGAATGTAAAAGTGCCAAGAATCAGTTTTTATTTAAGTGTAATTTGTGGTTTGGTTTTTGGACTATTGTTAGTGTTTAAATTATTCCCTGAATCACTTATTTTTACAGAAGGAAAATATGCAGATTTACTTTGGATAAATCTTTGGGGAATTTTAAGTTGTATCATTTTATATTTTATTCCAAAATGGATCAAGAAATAAAGCATTTAGGCAAAATATCTGGTAAAACACTTGTTTTCGGAGGTGTTTACAGCAATTTACAAGCTTTAGAAGCTTTAAAACAAATTGCTGAAAAAGAAAATATTCCACCAGAAAATTGCATTTGTACTGGCGATATTGTAGGTTATTGTGCGCAACCTGAAGAAACTGTCCAATTATTAAAATTATGGGGAGTAAATAGTATTGCTGGAAATGTAGAAATTCAATTAAGAGAAAATGCAGAAGATTGTGGTTGCGATTTTAGAGAAGGTTCTAGATGTGATGGGTTTTCTCAACTTTGGTATCCTTATGCACAGAGTAAATTGTCTGAAAATTCGTTGGAATTTTTAAAAACGATTCCTAATCATATTTCATTTGAATATGCAAAAAAGAACGTAACTGTTGTGCATGGTTCTTATTTTAATGTATCAGAATTTATTTTTAAATCTACAGATTGGGCAATAAAAGAACCTAATTTTAAAGCCACAAATGCGGATGTTATTATTGGCGGACATTGTGGTTTGCCTTTTCATCATCAAGAAAAAAAGAAACTTTGGTTAAATCCTGGAGTTATTGGAATGCCAGCAAATGATGGAAACCCAACTGTTTGGTATGCAATTTTAGACGATTCCGATAATAGTTTTAACTTTACACATAAAACATTAGATTATAATTACAAATTAACCAGTAAACTAATGCAAAATGGTTTGCTTCCTGAAGAATATTCAAGAACAATTGTTACAGGAATTTGGGATAATACAGAAATTTTACCAGCAATAGAAACTGGTTTGCAAGGTTTTGGTATTCAACTTTAATATAGATAAAATGAAAAAAATACTCATCCTTTTATTAGTAGTTACCTCAACTGTTTCTGCTCAAAAGAAATTAGATAAATTATTGAATAAATGGAACAAAAGAAATGTTCCTTATATGTCTGTAGAAACTTTGGCTTTACCAAAAACGAAAGCTATTTTATTAGACGCTAGGGAAGAAAAAGAGTTTAAAGTCAGTCATTTAAAAGATGCAATTCGTGTTGGTTATGATCATTTTAAACTAAAAGAAACCTTATCAAAATTACCAGAAGACAAGAACGCCAAAATAGTTGTGTATTGTTCTTTGGGAATTCGTTCAGAAACTGTTGCGCATAAATTAATAGAAGAAGGTTACACAAATGTTTACAATTTATATGGAGGTATTTTTGAATGGAAAAATGCCGATTTTCAAGTAGTAGACACTTTAGGAAACAAAACTGAAAAAGTACATACTTTTAGTAAGGGTTGGAGTAAATGGCTAAAAAAAGGAGAGAAAGTTTATGAATAAAAACCTATTATTAATCTTCACAAGAAACCCGGAATTAGGGAAAGCAAAAACACGTTTAGCAAAAAGTGTTGGAGACGAAACTGCACTAGAAATCTATAAATTTTTATTAGAAAGAACCAGAGATATTTCTTCGGAAGTAAAAACTGCGGATAAAGCTGTTTATTATTCCGTGAAAATTCGAGAAAACGATATTTGGAATCCAGATATTTATCAAAAACACCAGCAATTTGGCGAAGATTTAGGCATTCGAATGAAAAATGCTTTCAAAAACGGATTTGATGCAGGTTATAAAAAAGTGCTAATTATTGGAAGTGATTTATATGATTTGTCATCAAAAAATATAGAAAAAGCTTTCAATGAATTAGATACTAATGATGTGGTTATTGGTCCTGCTGAAGATGGTGGTTATTATTTATTAGGAATGAATACTTTGGAAGAAAATGTCTTCAAAAATAAAGAATGGGGAACAGAAACTGTTAGAAAAGATACTTTAACAGATTTAATTGATAAAAAAGTGAAATTATTGGAGTTTAAAAACGACATAGATGTATATGAGGATATTGAAAATATCCCAGAAATAATGGACTTATTTATCAAAACAAAATAACCCTTATTTTAAGTTAATAAATAAACTTACTGCTACGAATTATGAGATAATTCGTATTTTTAAGTTCTAAATCAAAACACTCAACTTCTTTATGAAATTACAGCAATTACAAGAAACTATCGATTTTTTAAAATCAAACGGAATTACAAATCCTGAAGTAGGAATTGTTTTAGGAACAGGTTTGGGTAAATTGGTTGATGAAATTTCAATTGATAAAGAGATTCCATATTCAGAAATTCCTAATTTTCCTGTTGCAACTGTAGAATTTCATTCAGGGAAATTAATTTATGGCGAATTATCAGGCAAAAAAGTTTTAGTAATGGCTGGTCGTTTTCATTTATATGAAGGCTACAATGCTTGGGAAGTTACTTACGGAATTAGAACAATGCATGGTTTAGGAATTAAAAACCTACTAATTTCTAATGCTGCTGGTGCCATAAATCTCGATTATAAAAAAGGCGATTTAATGTTGATTGAAGACCATATTAATTTACAAGGAAGTTCTCCTTTAGCGTTTAAAGGCGCCAACGATTTTGGAAATATTTTTGCTGATATGTTGGAACCTTACTCTAAAGAAATTAACATCCAATTAAATTTAATTGCGCAAGAACATAAAATTCAATTACATAGAGGAGTTTACACAAGTGTTTTAGGGCCGCAACTAGAAACAAGAGCAGAATATAGAATGCTGCAAATTTTAGAAACTGATGCAGTTGGTATGAGTACAGTGCCAGAAGTTATTGTTGCCAAACAATTAAATTTACCTTGTGCTGCAATTTCTGTTTTAACGGATGAATGCGATCCTAAAAATTTACAACCAGTAGATATTTCTGAAATTATTGCAATTGCTGGTGAAGCAGAACCAAAAATGATTACGCTTTTTAAAGAAGTGATTAAGGTATTATAAATGAACAAATATATAGACCTCATAAAAAATTCTTATTCCGATTATTGGAATTATCTTAAAAATTCTGTTTTAATGGAATTGAATTGGGAGAATTATTTTTATGGTTTAATTATTATTTCTTTAGTTGTTTGGGGTTTAGAAGCTCTTTTTCCTTGGCGTAAAAACCAATCTTTATTCAGAAAAGACTTTTGGTTAGATACTTTTTACATGTTCTTTAATTTCTTTTTATTGAACTTAATTGTGTTAGTAGCTTTGTCTAATTCTGCAGCTGTAATTTTTAATGATATTTTAGGCGTTGTTGGTTTATCTGTTTCTGATTTTCAATTGTTAGAAATTAATAAATTGCCTTTTTTCGCAAGAATTTTTATCTTTTTTATTGTGGTAGATTTTGTACAATGGTGGACACACAGATTATTACACAGATCTGAATTTCTTTGGAATTTCCACAAAGTGCATCACTCTGTAAAAGAAATGGGCTTTGCTGCACATTTGCGTTATCATTGGATGGAACCTGTAGTTTACAATTCTTTAAGATATATTCCTTTGGCAATTATTGGAGGATTTTCTGCACAAGATGTAGCTTTTGTCCACTTTTTTAATATAACCATTGGGCATCTAAATCACGCAAATATCAATTGGGATTATGGTTGGTTAAAATATATTTTGAACAACCCCAAAATGCATATTTGGCATCATTCTAAAGAGTTGCCAGAAGAAAGAAAATATGGTGTAAATTTCGGACTAACTTTAAGTATTTGGGATTATATATTTAAAACGAATTACATTCCTCATTCTGGAAAAGACATCGAAATTGGTTTTTCTGGTGATGAAGATTTTCCAAAAGATTTTTTGAAGCAGGAATTGTATCCTTTTAGTAAGAAATAGACTTGTCATTTCGAGCGAAACGCAGTGAAATCGAAAAATCTTTGAATGTAATTTATACATCCTATATTAAAGATTTCTCCACAAGGTCGAAATGACATTTAATTAACAAATTGCTTCTAAACTCACAATGACGTTATTA
The DNA here is from genome assembly GCF_014352875.1 of Polaribacter pectinis. Classification (NCBI taxonomy): domain Bacteria; kingdom Pseudomonadati; phylum Bacteroidota; class Flavobacteriia; order Flavobacteriales; family Flavobacteriaceae; genus Polaribacter; species Polaribacter pectinis. The sequence continues at coordinate 8,252 of NZ_CP060695.1, read as the reverse complement.
ATTCCTCCCTTTTTCATCAGGATATAAATCTGGCAAATTATCACTTTGTACAAATTCTTTTGTATCGATATTCATTGCAGAAACCCTTCCTTTAAAAGCGGCTCCAGTATCAATATTCCAAATATTTAAGGCATTCATTGGTTCAGATTTCCCAAAATTAGTAGTTGGTGTGTGCCCAATATAAATTTCTTTATAATGTTGAATTCTTTTTGGATAGAAAATAGAATTTTTATCCATTTCTGTATTTACTGCTAAAGCCATTTCCCATAAAGTTCTATCGAAATAAAAATTTTCTTTAAAAATTTCTTTTTCTACTCCATGCATAGATGTAAAACCAGCATGTAAAAACAATCTGTTATTTTCATCTATAAAGCAAAGATCCATATTTTCGAAAAAATCTAAATGTTGTCTTTTTTCATCAGCAGTAAAACCCTCGTAACTTTCTATGGTTTCTTTTCCTCCATGCATGTACCAAGTTGGGTTTACATCTTCTTCTCTTAACCAATTCTCACACCAAACATCGTGATTTCCTTTGATAAAAAAACAGTTAATTTTTTTAGACAAATCAATTAAAAACTCAATAACTTGTGCAGATTCACTCCAACCATCTACATAATCTCCTACAAAAATTAAGTTGTCTTTTTCTGTTACTTCAATTTTATTTAAAACTTGAAGCAAGGCTTTTAAACCTCCATGAATATCTCCTATTGCAAATGTTCTCATCTCTAAATTCTTTAATCAAAAATCTAACTTATTGATAATTCTCGAATAAAATTCAAAAGTTATTAAATTCTTTCAAATTTCTTTTTACTATATCGATTTCGTAACTTATCTTTAGAGAAAATTAATTCAAACCAAAATATTTTACAGATGAAAATTGAAAAAGTACTTGTTGCTAACAGAGGTGAAATTGCCATAAGAATTTTTAGAGCATGTACAGAAATTAGTTTAAAAACTGTAGGTATTTATACCTTTGAAGATCGATATTCTTTGCATAGATATAAAGCAGATGAATCTTACCAAATTGGAGAAGATAACGAACCCTTAAAACCTTATTTAGATAGTGATGAAATTATAAGAGTCGCTTTAGAATGTGGTGCAGATGCAATTCATCCTGGTTATGGTTTTCTTTCTGAAAATGCAGAATTTGCCAGAAAATGTGATGAGAATAACATCATTTTTGTGGGGCCAAAAGTATCTGTTTTAAAATCTTTAGGAGATAAAATTACTGCCAAAAAAGTTGCTTTAGATAACAATATTCCTATTATTCAGAGTAATAAAAAAGCTTTAGATTCTATTGAAACAGCATTAAGTGAAGCAGAAATAATTGGCTATCCTATTATGCTAAAAGCAGCTTCAGGTGGTGGTGGAAGAGGAATGAGAGTTATTAGAAGGCCAGAAGAATTACAGAGTGCTTTTAACGAAAGTAAACGAGAAGCGTTAAATGCTTTTGGTGATGATACTGTTTTTTTAGAAAAGTTTGTAGAAAATCCTAAACATATAGAAATTCAGATTGTTGCAGATAATTTTGGCAATATTGTGCATTTATTTGAACGTGATTGTTCTGTACAAAGACGTTATCAAAAAGTAATAGAATTTGCACCTTCTTTTGGATTAAAGCAAGAAACAAAAAATGCACTTTACAACTACGCAATTAAAATTTGTAAAGCTGTAAATTATAATAATATTGGTACTGTAGAATTTTTGGTAGATGATGATGACAGTATTTATTTTATTGAAGTAAATCCAAGAATCCAAGTAGAGCATACAGTTACAGAGGTAATTACAAATATAGATTTAGTAAAAACACAATTATTTATTGCAGGTGGTTATAAATTAGAAGATCAGCAAATAAAAATTGCGAGTCAAGAAAGTGTAAAAATTAATGGATATGCATTGCAGTGTAGAGTTACTACAGAAGATCCACAAAACGATTTTAAACCAGATTATGGTACCATTACAACCTATAGAAGTGCTTCTGGTTTTGGAATTCGTTTAGACGCAGGTAGTGTGTATCAAGGAGTTACTATTTCTCCGTTTTTCGATTCTATGTTGGTGAAAGTTACTGCAAATAGTAGAACTTTAGATGGAGCTTGTAGAAAAATTAGAAGAGCTTTAGCAGAGTTTAGAATTAGAGGTGTAAAAACAAATATGTTGTTTTTAGACAATATTCTAAAACATGAAACTTTTAGAAAAGGAGAAGTAACTGTTAATTTCATTAAAAATAATCCTGATTTATTCATTTTTAAAGCGCCAAGAAATAGAGCTACAAAATTGGTTACCTATTTGGGAGATATTATTGTAAACGGAAATAGCGATGTTAAAAAAATTGATGCTACTAAAACGTTTATCAAACCAAAAGTTCCGAAAATAATTACCAATACTCAACATCCTGAAGGCACAAAAGATTTACTAACTAAATTAGGTCCAGACAAATTTTCTGAATGGTTAAAAGCAGAGAAAAAAGTACATTTTACAGATACAACAATGCGTGATGCGCACCAAAGTTTACTGGCAACAAGAATGCGAACTTACGATATGCTAAAGGTTGCAGAAGGTTACACAAAAAACAATCCTGAAATTTTTAGTATAGAAGTTTGGGGTGGTGCAACTTTTGATGTTTGTATGCGCTTTTTACAAGAAAATCCTTGGGAACGTTTGCGTTTATTGCGAAAAGCAATGCCAAATGTATTGTTACAAATGTTAATTAGAGGTTCTAATGGCGTTGGTTACACAGCTTATCCTGATAATTTAATTGAAAAATTCGTAGTTTCTTCTTGGGAAAATGGAGTGGATATTTTTAGAATTTTCGATTCTTTAAATTGGATGAAATCTTTGGCTCCTTGTATTGAACATGTAAGAACAAAAACCCAGGGTTTGGCAGAAGGTTCTATTTGCTATACAGGCGATTTGTTAGATCCCAAAAACACAAAATACAACCTAAAATATTATACAACTTTAGCTAAAGATATCGAAAACGCGGGTGCTCATATTTTGGCAATAAAAGACATGGCTGGTTTGTTAAAACCTTATGCCGCTTTCGAATTAATTAGCGCATTAAAACAAGAAATTAATATTCCTATTCATTTACATACGCATGACACTTCATCAATTCAATCTGCAACTTATTTAAAAGCAATTGAAGCTGGTGTAGATGTTTTAGACGTTGCTTTGGGTGGTTTGTCTGGTTTAACATCGCAACCAAACTTTAATTCTATGGTAGAAATGTTGAAGTTTCACGAAAGAGAAAACCCAATGAATACAGATTCTCTGAACGAATATTCTAACTATTGGGAAACTGTAAGAGAGTATTATTATCCGTTTGAATCTGGTTTAAAAGCTGGTTCTGGTGAAGTGTTTAAACATGAAATTCCTGGCGGACAATATTCAAACTTAAAACCACAAGCACAAGCGTTAGGATTGGAAGATCGTTTTTATGAAATTACTAAAATGTACAGAGATGTAAATTTACTTTTTGGAGATATTGTAAAAGTAACACCAAGTTCCAAAGTTGTTGGAGATATGGCACAATATTTAGTAAGTAATAATTTAACGGTGCAAGATGTTTTAGAAAGAGGAGATACCATTTCTTTTCCACAATCTGTGGTTAGTTTTTTTAGAGGAGATTTAGGACAACCTGTTGGTGGTTTCCCTAAAGATCTTCAAAAATTGATTTTAAAAGACGAAAAACCTTATTCAGACAGACCAAATGCACATTTAGAACCAATAGATTTTGATAAAGAGTACAAAGAATTCAGAAAGATTTTTGAAAATGATTTAGGAAGAGCCATCGATTTTACAGATTTCTTGTCCTATAAATTATATCCAAAAGTATTTACAGATGCTTTTAATAAGCACACGAAATATGATAATTTAATGAACTTGCCTACCAAAAATTTCTTTTATGGAATGGAAAGAGACGAAGAAATTATTGTAGAATTAGACAAAGGAAAAACACTTTTAATTACTCTAGAATCGGTATCTAAAGCAAATGAAGACGGTCTTGTAAATGTTTATTTTAGAGTAAATGGACAAAGTAGGTCTGTAAAAATAAAAGATGAATCTATTAAAGTTGAAAAAGTAGAAAATTTAAAAGCAGATAAAACAAATTCTAAAGAAATTGGTGCGCCATTACAAGGTTTATTATCAACAATTTTGGTAAAAAAAGGAGAGGAAATCAAGAAAAATCAACCTTTGTTTATTATTGAAGCCATGAAAATGGAAACCACAATTACAGCTACAGAAAACACAACTATTAATAAAATTGTTTTAAAAGCTGGAGTTATGGTAAATTCTGAAGATTTAATCTTAATTACTGAATAAATCAACTTTAAAAATACTGCCCTATTCCAAAAACTAAACCGCCTTTAGAATTGCTTTTACCATCATAAACTTTAAAACCGTAATCAATTCTAAAGGTGGCATTATAAATTTTTTTGCTAATAAAACGAAGTCCTAAACCACTGTAGACTCTTAATTTTTCACTCTTTAAAAAATCATTTAAATCACCACCTGGATCTCTCCAAGAACCAGCATCCATAAAAACATTTGTTTGTATTGCCAACCAACCTTTATCATAAATGGTATGTCTATATTCCGAATTTAAAGTCGCAACTCCTGTGCCTCTATCTACCAAAAAACCAACGCCTCTAATGTTTACATTGTTGTCTAAAGCAAATGGTGCAAATGGCGAATTTTCGTTTGTAGAAAGTCCAAAACGTAATCTATTTGCCCAATTTCCTTTTTTCCACATTCTTCTAAAATAGAAGAAATCGTTCCAAAATATTAAAAATTTATTTTGAAAATTGCTTTCTGTTACTACATATTGTGCGTTTAAAACACTTTTAAATCCATTTACATATTGGTAGTAATAATTTAACGAATCGTAAGTATAAACAAGTTTAAACAATGCTTTGTTTTGCTTTAATTCTTGTGGAACAGCAGCATCAGTTGCTCCTGATAAATACGTGTATTCTTCGTTGAAAAAATTAACACCAAAATCTATACGATTATTTAAATTAAATTGATGTAAACCTAAAACTTCAAAAGAAACATTATTATATAAATAATTAGCAGAAGAATTATTAAAAAATAATGGTTCTTCACTTTTCCAATTTTGATGATTTACAGCCAAACCCCATTTTTTAGAAAACAAGTTTGGGGCTCTAAAATTAACTCCATAAGAATTGAATCCATTATTTTGATAAAACCCTCCAAAAGTTATGTTTCTTCCTAAAAAATTATAATCGTAAAGTCCTAATTTAAAAGCAAACTGTTTGTTTGTAGTTGTCCAAAAATTAACATCAGGAATTATGGTGAAGTTTTCCTCTAGGTGAAATACAACTTTATAATTATTCTCTTTAATTTGTTTTACTTCATAAAGAACATTACTAATGGCTGGAAGTCTTTTTAAAAGAATTAAATCCTTTTCTAAACTAATAGAATCTAATTCAGTTGCAGTTTTTGTTAATAATAGTTTCTTTATAAAACGAATGTTTGTCTTTTTTGCACCTTCAATATTTACATCTAAAATTATTCTTTGAGAATAAATTGTTGACATAAAAAATAATACAAAGACAAATAAGAAACTATTTTTAAGAAACATTATTCAACTGTAAATGATTTTTGGATAACCAAATTTACCCAATTATCATCACTTAAACCTATAAGAGTAAAATTATAATCTGTATTTAAAATTAAAACTGGTGGAGTTGTTGTATTAATTGTAGATGTTACATTTGTAGTTTCACCATACTGAAACTCTTTAACTTCTGTAAAAGTTCCTGATAGAAAAGTATCTTCTGCATTTGTAACTACTTGAAAATAATTGGTGTTTTCAAGAATTTGACCATCTGCCCAACTAAATTTTGGTTTTAAAGATTCTGTAAAATCTATGGTAGCTTCTCTTAACCATTCTGTAGATTTTGACTGATTTTTTAATCTTATAGGATTAGATTTATGAAATTTACCATCAGATAAATAGGTAACTATTGCCCAGGAATCTTCTGAATTAGTACGAGAAAAACGGCTCATTTTATCTCCAAAAACTTCTGCTGTAGATAGGAAAACTCTTCTATAATTAGATAAATCATTTCCATTTACTGTTGCATTTTCAGTTTCATAATACCTAACTTCTGTTGCTCCTTCAATTGGATAATAATATATGTAGGAAAAACTTGTGCTACCATTTGCACTAGCCCCAAAAGCAATAATTTCTTCTTGCACGCTTGTAGAATTTGCAGCTACATATTCTTCTAAATTTCTTGGCACAAAAGATTTTTGGATTGCTAAATTTGCCCAATTATCTTCACTTATTCCAAACATAGAAAAAATATACTCTTCGTCTTTAACTAAATCTTCTGGTGTGTTTCCTTCATTAATATCTAATACAACATTGCTAGTATCGTAAAATTGAAATGTTTTTTCTTTAGTGTAGGTTCCTGAAATAAATTCTTCTTCTCCATCACTATTTTCTTCATCAGAAATTACTTGAAAATAAATATCATTTTCGGTTGTATTGTTATCTGTCCATGTAAATTTAGGAGTTATAGTTTCTGGGTACTCAATTGTTACATTGTTTGTCCATTGCGTTGGTTTGGAATTTATTTTTATCTGAATTGGATCTGATTTATATAATTTCCCTTCTGTTAAATAAGTAACAATACACCAAGAATCTTCTGTATCTGTTCTTGAAAAAAACCTTAATTTACCTGCATATATATCTTGTGTAGTTAGATTTTTTCTTCTGTAATTAGAAAAATCATTTTCATCTACACTTACGTTTTCGGTTTCATAATATCTAACTTCTGTAGCGCTTTCTGTTGGTGTGTAAAAGATATAAGTTGCATTTTCACTGTCATTTAAACTTGCAGCAAACGCATTAAGGTTTTCTAATTCTCTATTAGGATTTGTATCTAAATATTCTTGTAAATTTCTAGGTACTGTTATATCATTATCTTCTGAACAAGAGAAAAACAGTAGTGTTATAAAACTAACAAAAAAACATAAATATTTAAACCTCATCTTTATTTTAAATTTTAAAAGTAATAATTGGTAATGTTGAATGGTTTGCAACATCTTCTGCTACGCTTCCTGCAAAAATATGTGAAATTCCTTTTCTACCATGCGTAATTACAGAAATTAAATCCGCACCAATTGTATTAGAAAAATTTAATATTCCTTTTTCTATAGATCTGTCGCAAACAAAATTAACATTAATTAATCTATCTACATTTCCTTCTGCTTTTAATAAAAAATTATTAGCTAATGAATCCATTTCTGATGTAGATTTAAAGTTTTCATTTGGTAAGTTTACAAATAAAAGATGTTTTCTCGCACTTAAAAAATCTAGTGTTTTTAATGCTTTTTTAAATGCAGGAATACTTTCTTCAGAAAAATCTGTAGCAATAACAATATCAGAAAAATTTAAATCTGACAACTCATTTTTAATAATTAAAACTGGTAAAGTGGCATATCTAACTACTTTTTCTGTGTTAGACCCAACAAAAAATTCTTTTAAACCACTAGCGCCATGAGACCCCATAATAATTACATCTGCTTTTATTTCTTCTGCAATGGCATTAATCTCACTAAACACTTTATAATGTTTTATTACAGGAACAACATGAACATCTTTCAAATACTCTTTTTGTAAAAAATTTTTAAACTTTTTTTCTGCTAACTTTAAAAAGAAAACTGCTTTTTCTTGTTGAAAACTTGCACTTTCTGAAATAGAAATTTCTTGAAGATCTAACATGTGTAATGCATAAATAGTTGCATTGTTACTTTTGGCTAATAATACTGCTGCTTTTAAAGCGTATTCTGAATGATTTGAAAAGTCTATAGGTACAATAATTTTTTTCATGGTTTTTGTTTTAAATGTTTATCAAATTTAACCTCAAATTCTGATCTATTTTAGGACTTTTATCATGTTTTAAATAAATTTATTGTTGATATAACTTTCTAATTAATTCTTCTGCAGGTTTGTTTTGTGGTGTAAATCTATTGTTTTCTTTTCCGCCAACTCTATCATGGCTATGAAACCATTTCCATATAAAACCTCCTGCAAACCAATCTTCCTTCCAGAATTGATTATGTATTGCCTGCAAGCCATTAGTTTGTGCTTGTAAATTTACGCTTCCTTCTACTCTATTAGATTCCCAAGGTTTTCTTCCTGAATAATCTACACTTCTATACCCAAATTCGGTAAATAAAACAGGTTTGTTAAATTGCTTCTGAACTTTAATAATTTC